>JBGSRE010000286.1:0-10023 GCA_041737755.1 Oligoflexus sp. | reverse complement strand
AGTAGCTAAGAGTAATAGCTCTGGAGGCGAATCCGGCTCCTTAATCGATTCACTAGGGCAATTTCTTCCAGCAGATCCTTCCGCAGATCAAATGGAGTGGATGCGATTGTCAAAGGAAACCTTACTGAGTATTCCTGCTGAGTTTCGCAGCAAGGATAATACCGAAGTTACTTATGCTGCAGGTGCGGCCACTCAGCTTGAGTTTTATCAATCTTCCTACGCAATCATGTATATCAATCAGTTTGCCAAGGTTTCGGAGTCAGGTTCCTTGGATCCATCTCGCCTGGAATCGATGACCGATCAGGATGTTGAAAACATTCTAACCAACTTCAGCCAGGTGGCGTCGACAGGAGGGGCAGGCGTACCAGCAGCTTCTCAAGCGATTCTTACCAGTATTGAGGCGAAGGAAGGTTCCACCCAAAGAGAGAAATTGATCAATTATCTCAATGCAACGAAGCAAACTTCCTGAAAGTAAGAGGCATTTGTTGGGCAGTATTAATTGCTAGTGAGTGGCTGCCCGGCAGCAGAAATGAACCAAGTTATCTCCAATCAATAGAGTGATTTACATTTTTACCTCAGCCTTTTTGCTTCAAGGGTCGAAGGCATTTTTGAGCATGAAAAGGGAGTCGTTGTATGTTTATTACGGAAAAGAATCGGTTCTGGACTTACGGACTAGTAAGCTTAGTATTCATCGCATCCTGCGGTAAAGATAAGAACAGCGATCGTGGGTCGAATTCCGGTGGCGGTGGCGGTGGAGGTCAGCAGGCTCTGTCTAAAGTCACGGCCGACTTTTCTGGTGCGGTGGGAGTGCTCGTAATCGATCCTAGCCAAACCTCGACTTCCCTTCATTCTCTGCGAATGATCGGCCGTGAAAACGGGCCGGTTAATCTTTCCCTGGCGGATACAGGCAGTTCAGATGCAAGCAGTGATGGGTCGCTAGCCAAAGTCGATGCATCAGGTGATGTCTCCTCAGCGATTTCTTCTGGAGAAGAAGAAGAAGAAGGCAATAATAACGGATTCTGCTGCGCCCCGAAATTGCCTTCGATTAAGACGATAGCCATTTCTCCAGCCAAGGAAATCTATCTCCACTTCGAACAACCCTTCGTTTACAAAGCTCCGGAAGATGGCGATTGGAGTGATGCTTGGGACCCTTCATCAGGAAATATGTGTCAGATCTTTAAGGTCAAAGGTGGAACTATCGAAAGTCTTATCAACAACCCACCGACCGATGCAGGCAATCTCGAATGCTTGGACAATTTGCATTTTGTGGATAGCTGGCAGGCTCAGCGTAATTCAGTATTTCAGTTCGACGAAAATTCCAACGTCTATTATCCAGGCAGTATTCCTAATGGTAACGGCAAAATGGTCGTTTATAAAAGAACGGCTGCCGGTGTTGTGACGGAAATGATCAATAGCAACATTTGTGTGCAAGACTTCCTCGTCACCAAGGCAGGCGGTGTCTTCTACACCGGCTCCAGTAACTGTCAAAACGGCAGTGGCGGTGGTTCGGGTGGATTCTTCCGCTATGTTTCACCGACGAGCAGCATCATCGAAATTGCCCGTGATTGGTGGAACTTTGTGTTCGAACCTTCGGCTTCGAGTTCTGGTGATAAAGCTGTATTCTTTGGCCCTGATCCCACCATCTCTAAAACCGCATCATGGGACAGTGCCTGTCTATTCAACTTTGATCCCAATGGGGGAACCACTGCGAGCCAGAGAATCACTCCGGCCATCACCTGCGGAGCGGATATCTGGAGTTGGATTAATATGACTCGCGCGGCCGATATTTTAACCTACGGTCAGGGTTTTAACAATGGTAGCAGTCAGCCGACAGACGCGTGGATCGCTGAATACAAGTCTCGCTGCGAAAGCAGTGGCCAAGTTTTTGCTGGTGGCGGTTCGCAAATCTCCTCGATCAAGCAAACGACTGCGGGCGAAATTTATGTCATTGGCCAGGTCAGAAAAAAGAAAGAGGGTCAGCTGACTTGCAGCCTCAGCGTCAAAGGACCTCACTGCGTTGCGAACGGGATTCCCTATCTTTCTGGAAATGCCACCTATGGAACGGCTACACTTTGTCAAAATGCAGGAGCTACCTGGGTTAAGGACGAAGGATACTGCAGTGCCTCGGCAACTAGCTTAGACTCTTGTATTACAGCTACTGGTACCTGGACCTTCCGTGAAGTCAATTACGGCAACGTTGCTTCCGACCTTTGCGGTGAAACGACCCATCCTCAGATAGTTTCGAATAACCAGCTGTGGAATACCTCGGTGCAAACCGCAGTAAGCTCGCCTGACGCCACTGCAAAATTTTCTCGCGGCTGGATGAGCTGCCAGGTGAAGGATGCTGATTCGGGCTCGAATAATAATAACTGGACGGATGAATACAAAGCTCTAGCCAAGGTAGATTCTGCAACAAAGACTCTTTCGCTCTTATCCGGTACCAGTGAGCAAGCGATTAGCCTCTGGCTTGTGGGCGAGGCTCCTTACTACTCCGCTTTCAATGCCACCGATGGAAAATACTATCTGAAGAAATGGATCAATGGATCCAGTGTCGCTGTCGCATCTGATTTCGAGGCTTACAACCTCTCTACCTCAGGAGAATCCGGCAAGCTTTACTACGATGGACTCGATTTCACCACCAACGCTTATAGCTTTGGAACCATGTTGGAAGATGCGCCTTATACCCGAACGATTAAAACGGGTTTGACCGGGACGGTGAAAACGATTGTGATCTTGTCTCCATAAGTCCACGAAAACTTTTTCTTGAAAAAAGCCTCTGAGAATTTGCACTCAGAGGCTTATTCTTTTTCAAAGACAGCCTCCTCTTTCATCGCGCCAAAAAAAGCAGTTTAAAATACAGTGACATATTTCTTTAATCTTGATAATGAGAATAAATATCATTATACTATCCAAAGATTGGAAAGAAAGGAAGCTCCATGAACTCAGACGAAACTTTCGTATGTCGAGTCGAGCGCTGCAAAGGGTCGGCGATTCTTCTGCAGTTGGGCTCTGTTCAATTGCATTTTTCCGAAGAACAATTTGCGGCTCTTGCTGGATTTCTAGGCCAGTGCGCTCAGAAACTTGCGCTGCAGACGACTGTGCAGCGCTCCACCATAAATGCTCTCAAGCCAAGCAAAGATGGACGCGTCTTTCAATTGGTTCGTTGACAGAGAGCCTATGGGAAATTCCCCTTCGATCGGCTTAAGCTCCGGAATTCCTCTTTAACCAGGAGAAGATCTTTGCTAGAGCTGTGATAATATACAGGGCAATGCTCATGGAGGGGATATGCACGAGATGAAAACCAAAGATCCAATCAAGAAAAATGTTCTGAGGTCTGTCTTCCTAACAGTTTTTCTTGATCTGGTTGGCTTTGGAATGTTCATTCCGGTCATCCCTTTGATAGCTCGTCGCTTTGGAGCTTCCGATAGCGAAGCCGTGATGGTTGCCAGTATCTATTCTCTTGGCACTCTCTTGGCGGTGGCTTTGCTGGGGCGTTTATCGGATAAACTTGGGCGTAAAAAACTATTAGTAGGCACGATCGCAGTTTCGACTCTTGCGCAAATTCTGACTGGCCTTGCCCAAACCTATCCCGTACTTTTGATCGTTCGGTTTATCGCCGGTATGGCATCGGGAAACATTTCTGTTGCTCAGGCTTGTATCTCGGATGTGACCACTCCCCAGGAACGTGGCAAGAGTATGGCCATCATTGGTATTGCGTTTGGATTGGGGTTTTCCCTTGGGCCGGCGATTGGGGCACTGATCAGTATTTTTTATCCCGACCAATCACTGCTTGGGATTGGCATCGCAGCAGCGGTTCTTAACCTTTTTAATTTGATTTTTGTGGTACGTCGTCTGCCTGAAACTCATCACAAACTCTGTGGGCCTGAAATGCAGGTTTTAGTGCAGGAAATCAAGGCTGCCAGTCCATCCAAAAACCAAGGGACAGCCACAGGGCACTGGTGGAGTGATTTCCTCGTCATCACCAAAGATAAGGCTTTTCGAGTGGTTCTTCTGCTCGGTTTTCTGCAAATCTTCGGTTTTATCGGCGTGGAATCTGTACTCTCGTTACTGCTGAATGATGCCTTTCATATTACTGTGCAGCGCCAGCAGTATCTGGCCTTTATGTATATTGGTTTTATGCTCGTTCTTGTCAACGGCGGTTTAACCCGGCCTATGATTCAAAGACTGGGCGAGGTGAGAACCCTGAATCTTGGACAACTGCTGCTGGCCATCAGTATGATTGGATTGCCGCTGGTCGCACCAAATATTCCCCTCCTTTACACATTTCTCTTCGTCCTTGCGGCAGGCTCTGGTTTAAGCAATCCTTCGATTTCATCTCTGACCAGTCGCCTCGCGCCAGACAGCATGCAGGGTTTCGCCTTGGGAACCGCCCAGACCCTAGGGGCTTTGGCTCGCATCATAGGTCCCGCCGCCTTTGGTATTCTTTATCAAAAGTTGGATGGCCATCGATCCCTCTTTATATCCGCCGCACTTATGCTTGTGGGCTGGCTCGTGGCAGTATTTGGCCTGCAAAGTACCCACAAACGTTTTATGCAAGAAAAAGCAGCTTCGGTGTGAAACCGCTATTTAGTCTCTGGCGCCTAAAGCGCCAGAGACTATCCAGAGGAGTGAAACGACGAAGGATCCCGCCGATAAGTGGCTGATTCCACGAGATCCTTCGCTTCGCTCTGGATAGTCTCTGGGCGAAATTTTCAATTCCGCGCCAGAGACTATTTATGCAGATCACAGTACTTGGAGCATACATGGGAAGGGCTCTCTTTCGGTTTGGATGCTGGGGTTTCAATCGGAGCTGCATGCGCCCCAGCCACCTGTCCAAACACCCGACTCAGACTTTTCTTGATGCTGCAAGACTGCTGCTGACAGTGAGGACCTTGCGTGGGTTCAGGATCGTTCATGCGGGCTTGAACCGTAAACTGGCGCTGACAAGTACTGCATTGGTAGTCATAGATCGGCATCTGTAACTTCCTTTCCTGACATAAAACCTATACAAGTTGCATTCACTTGGTATTTTAGCATTGAAGGAAACTGCCGAACATGCCCCCGAACTCTTAGTTCTTCACGGGCAGCTTTTCTTGATCTTTGATCAGTTTCACCAGAGTCTCGGCCAGATCATTGGGAACGGGAATGGTGAGATGATATTGGCTAATTTTCCAATCCTTGCCTGATTTGACCAGAACGCCTGTCCCACGACAGGTTCCATACTTGGCATTTTCCAGAATTTCATCAAACCATGCAAATGAGCCGCCTTTTGCCAGAGTGATGTGACGTTCTTTAGCCTTATAAGTCCAGCCGCGGCCCTGGTCGAAGTGAGGTTTCACATAGGCTTTGAAAGCGGCCAGATCCCAGCGTTCCGTCGCATCCGTTCCAATAAACACGGCATCCGAGCTCATGAGTCCAAAGTAGCTAGAAGAATCATGCTCCGAAGCGGCCTCATGAAATTGATCCAACACCCGAGCGATCGAATCCTGTTCCTTACTGGCCATAGCTTTAGCTCCGATAGTATTCCAACCCATGAGGACGAAGAGTAAGAGACCTAGCCAAAGTTTTCCTTGCCGCATGCAACGCTCCTTTTAAAGTTTGCGAACACTATAAGCGATAAGCGCTTTTGGGTCCATAGGCGCTGGAGGGAGTAAAAGACAGAAACCAATTGGATCTTTCATAGTGTGAGCGGGAACTTCAATTAGAATCAACTTGAATAATGAACGATGAGAATCCCTTGCCGAATTTCTCCTGGTTTTAACCCATGGCAAGCTTTCCAGAGCTCGCGAAAACGAGCTCCCTGTTCAGCTTGCCCATATACTTCTCTCCGGAATCAAATCTTTGCCTCTTAGAAACTTGTCCTGGCATAAAAAATGCAGAAATTTAGAGCTGCTTGCTTGCTAGTTTGGAGTTTTTTATGACCGACATCATTTCTTTATTAGGATTAAACGGCGTCCCTCAACTGTTTATGCTTTCCATTGAGGATATTCATCGCTATGAAGGCCATAAAGCTGTGATTGCTATAATGGCTGTTGATCGGACACATGCTGAATTCAAAAAAGCTGAGCAATACTCTGCATCGTTGCAGGACGAAGATGAATTGGTTGTGATAGGCGAGGATCATGCCGATGGGCCTCTGCACGAGAGATTTCAATGCAAGCCTCAGGATTTTTGCTTTGCGTTGGTTGACAAGGGTGGAGTGGAGATTATGCGTGGAGATCAAGTTCCGACTTTGGAAGTCATTCGACAGCATCTTCAGGCAGGGCATGCCTGAGGCTCAGAAGTCGAAGCTATCAATGAAAAGAATGAAAAAATAGCCAAACTTGCTCCTGGCAAGAATGGCTATTTTTGGAATTCATTGGCTGACTGAATCAGTCGATCACTTTTGCTTTTCTTTCAAATTGCAAGACCAGCTTCCCTTGTAAACAACACCATTAAAGGTGGTTTCCAGGAGATTGAAACCAACTTGTGGATCGACAGCATTGATCATGCCGCATATATTAGCATTGAATCCCGAGATTTTGTTGGCACCAGAAATGCAAGCAACGCTGAAACTTGTAGCGACTTGACGCCACTCTTTTGTTTCATTCGTCAAAACAAAGTCCGATGCATTTTTGAACTGCTTTGTGCCTTCTTGCATCAGAGTCACTCGGCGTCCGAATGGATCGTTGTTGTCAAAAACCGCGCCGTCACAGGCCAAGACAAAGTATTTTTTCTTGCTGCCTGTCAGTGAGGAGTCATCCTGAGTACCACAAGCAGTTAAAGTCGTGATCAAGGCGAAGAGAGTGAATAGAGATAGAGTACGAATCATTTCTGGGCCTTCCTTAAATCCGGTTGGAGGAGCGGCGGTCCATCAGGTAGCGCCGAAGAGAGCCGGATACTACGATAAGAAAACAGTGGTGTCAATATGTCTTGTTGATTTAAATTACATCATTTGAATTAGGGGCTTAGATCCTTCCCTACGGATAACGGAAGCGAAAACTCAGCTTTTCAATCTCACTATGGCCGTACCGCAGGATCTGAATATTGATCTGCCTTAAGCCCATCCAACAGAAGGGTAAGTGAAAGATCGGGTGGTATCCGTGCAAAGATTTGGGGTCCATAGCAGCTTGCATTGATTGCTGCTGTTGATTCTTTGCTTCAGCGCACCGTTATTTTTGTAAAGTGATGGAAGCGGAGGTAGTAGAGCCACCTCCGCATTCGCTAGGTACTCAGCTTACGCTTTCTTCACCCAGGCCGTGCACCAGCCTTTAGCAGCCACGCAGCCAGATGCAATCATCGTACACTTGCCAAGCGCTTGGTCTCCTTGCTTGACATACAGCTGACAGTTTTCACAGGTTTGATTTTTGCCCTCGACGCCCATTTTAGCTGGACGATCGGCGACCTTGCTGCCATCTGGAACGTACTTGATGGCCTTGGCTACGGGATCTGTTTCAGGTACGGGATTACAGGCCGGTGCCGCAGGCTTTGCATCAGCGGGTGGAGCCTTGGCTGCGGGAGCTTGAGCCATCGCTGCACCAGCCATAGCCATCAAAGGCAGAGATGGAAGCACAAATGCCGAAAGGCGAAGCAGTTCTCGACGGGACATACTGTCTTTGTTTGACGATTCAGTCATGATCTTTGCTCCAGTGTTTGTTGCGTCTTTCATTCTCGAGCGATCGAGAAATCAATATCGATAGTTGGTATCATTCGAACAGAATGCGATCGGGTATACCAGTCTGCGAAAAGTCCCGTGCTAGGAGAGGACCGGGAGTTCTTTCGTTGCAATGATCGGGTCGGAAGTGAGGAAATTCGCTTGCAACACACAGCGAGGAATGGATGCTATCACGACGTTGGCGGCATGAATCAAGGGGCCGAATCGTCCAAGCAATAATTGCAGGCCATGTCTAAGAATGCCAATCAAAAAATCGTCTCCATCGAAGACGCACTTAGTCTAGCAGATGGTTTCGCCTGAAACAACTCAGCAGTTGATCACTCTGTGGAGTCAGCCAGAGTCCTTAAAAAAAGGCTCCATATCGGCCAACTGCTGTGCATTCAGTTCTAACTTATGCAGCGCATTATAAAGTAGCAGAAGAGATGGACGGCCTTCGGCCTGGAGATGACGAATGAGTGGTGGGTCCACCCCGGCTCGAACGGGGGACCAGCGGTTTATGAGACCGCTGCTCTAACCAACTGAGCTATGGACCCTCAAGGATTGTCGAAGTTTCTAACAGAAAGCTTCGAGGCGAACAAGAAAAACCTGAGGGCTGCCGCAAAGAGGCAACCCCGAGGAATTAGCTTTCAATAAAAGCTCGCAGCTTTTTGCTCCGTGATGGATGACGCAGTTTGCGCAAAGCTTTGGCTTCGATCTGACGAATACGTTCCCGGGTGACATCAAAGTTTTGACCGACTTCTTCCAAAGTATGGTCGCTCTTCTCGCCGATACCAAAACGCATGCGCAGAACTTTTTCTTCCCTTGGAGTCAGCGTAGCCAATGCTTTGAGGGTTTGCTCCTCAAGGCTGCCAGCGATCACCGATTCCGAAGGCGAAGACTGAGTCTTGTCTTCGAGGAAATCACCAATGTGGTTGTCTTCTTCCTCGCCGATCGGAGTTTCCAAGGAAATAGGCTCAATCGCTATTTTAAGAACCTTGCGAACCTTGTCGACCGACATATCCATCCGCGCCGCGATTTCTTCAGGAGTGGGTTCGCGACCCATTTCCTGGACCAAATAGCGGCTGGTCCGGATCAACTTGTTGATCGTCTCGATCATATGCACCGGAATACGGATCGTTCTGGCTTGGTCAGCAATCGCACGCGTGATCGCCTGACGAATCCACCAGGTGGCATAAGTTGAGAATTTGTAACCACGACGGTATTCAAACTTCTCGACGGCTTTCATCAAACCGATGTTGCCTTCTTGAATCAGATCCAGGAACTGCAAACCGCGGTTGGTGTATTTCTTGGCAATCGACACCACCAAACGAAGGTTGGCTTCCACCAATTCTTTCTTGGCCGATTCCGCCGCCTGCTGCATCGAATGCAGAGCGCGATAGTTTTCGATCAAGTCCGCTGGGTGCATATTCGATTCGTTGCGCACGCGATCGACGTTTTCTACCGCTGCTGAGACGTTGCGAACCACACGCTGCCACTCACGCTCGGTCGCGTTATGGAGCGGCTGATTGGGGTTCTTAATCACATGCTCAGCAAGGTTCTCACGACTCGTTTGCATCCGCTTCGCATAGTAACCAATATCCTGATCGGCTTCACGCAGGACGTTGGCGTGATGGGACAAGCGATCGATGACACTGGTCAGAAGCTTACGGTTGATGTTCAGCTCTTTCAAGATATCGAAGATCTTATCGCTCTGCAGCTGCAGAGGATCTTTGCTCTTGCCCTTGGAATGGGTCTTGGGAGCAATCCCGCCGCCTTCCAGCAAAAGTCTTTCGAATTTGTCGTATTCTTGTAAGAAGACTTCCGTCACCTTGCGAAGTTTATCCGAATGCGCCTCTTCGTTCGAAGAAGCCTCGTCATCATCGAAACCCTTGATGAAACCCTTCATACGGATTTCACCGGAGACGAACTTGCGAGCGGCTTCAACGACCGTGTCGCGACCGATGGCAAGTTTCAGTATCTGTTCGAGGATACGGTTTTCTTCCGCTTCGATCTTCTTGGCGATAACGACTTCGCCTTCACGGGACAATAAAGCTACGCTACCCATTTTGCGCAAATAAATTCGCACAGGATCGTTGGACTTACCGAAGTCCTCGGTGGATCGCGTGTCTTTCTTTTCCACATCGGGTGCGGCGTCGACGTCCACTTCAGTGTCGGCTTCAACATCGATTTCCACATCCAAATCGACTTCTTCGTCAATTCCGAGTTCATCGGTAGCGGCGAAATCAAGATCATCCGTCAGCAGAATATCGTCTTCACCTTTAGAGGCGCCGACGATTTTAATGTCATTGAAATCATCCTGAGCCGTGTCCTGAACCGTGATCCCACGCGTCTTGAGTTCGCTCAAAACGGTCTGAATCACTTCTGGGCCA
>JBGSRE010000281.1:0-2174 GCA_041737755.1 Oligoflexus sp. | reverse complement strand
GGATTTAGATAAGGTAGCACTGAGCTCCAGTATGCGGCTTGTTCATATGCAGGGTACGATCCTGCCCGTATCCTTACAAAAGTTAAAACCTTTTCCCGTTAATAGTGACAAGGCGCAGTTTCGCATGCTGCAGATGCTGATAAAAAATCGCATTGATGCCATCTACAGCCCCTTGCCGGAAGTGATTCACTTTGCAGCCAAGGAATTAAAGATGAAGCAAACTCTGCACTGCTATCACATCAAGGATGAGTCCATGCCGATTTACTTTGGGTTTTCAAGCAAAATAGATCCGCTGCTGTTTAACAAGATTGAAAAGGTTTTGGACAGGTCCACTCAGCAGGAAAATTTCAATCATTTCTTGCAAAAGCAACTTGTGAAAGCCGGCATCACAAACCCTCCGGCGCTTTTATATGATGCCTCCAAAATCCAATAGTCAACCTGTATTGCGCAGTCCGCCGGCGATGGCATTGATAGTTAACAGCAACGCTTCCAAGTTGGAATCGTAGTCTGGACTGTTCGCTGGCAATTGCCGCCAGGCTTTCAATTGTTTGATCTGCAGCTCATGCAAGAGTCCCAGACTTTGCTCCCGCAATTGAATGGTTTGAACCACGTGCGGTCGCCTTACTTCGACGGTGGAGCCAAAGATGTCAATGATGACGTTGCGGGTTCGGCGAAATTCGGCGCGAATAGGACCCATAAAGCTTTCCCTTAGCGCCGGATCCTCGACTAGCAGGGCATAATCATCCATCAGTGCTTCACTGGCCGACGCGACCGTGGTCTCGACGTTGTAGAGGACATAGCTGAGGAGCTTATACTGCGAGATATTATCTTTCAGTTTTTTAAAGTCCTCAGGTCTTTGGTCTCGCAGCTCTTCCAGAGCCGTGCCGACTCCGTACCAGCTGGGAAGATAAAAGCGGGCTTGAGTCCAGGCAAAGACCCAGGGAATGGCCCGGAGATCTTCCAAGCTCGCCTGGCCGGTTCGCTTGGCAGGACGGCTGCCAATGCGAGAATGCTCCAGAGCATCGATTGGGGTTGCCTGGCGGAAGAAGGAAATAAATCCAGTACGAGTGATCAGATTCTGGTAAGTATCGCGACTTTTACCGGATATTTCCTGCATAATCTCCATAAAGAACGGATCTTCATCGGCTCGCTTTTGGCCTAACAGACTTTCAGCGGTGAGGCTGGCCTGCATCAGTTCCAAGTTATAGACGGCCGTAGCTTGGTTCGCATACTTGCGAGCGATGGTCTCGCCCTGTTCGGTCATGCGCAGAGCGCCTTTTAAAGCGCCTTTTGGCAAGGACTGCAAGAAACGATGCACCGGACCTGCGCCGCGACTCACCGTTCCCCCTCGGCCGTGAAAGAAAACGACATCGACGCCAAGTTTATCGGCAACAGCAGACATTTCTTTTTGAGCGAGGTAGAGATGCCACTGACTGGCCAGGATACCCCCATCCTTGCAGCTATCGCTATAGCCTACCATGACTTGCTGCCGAGGACGTTCCCAGCCCTGTTCTTTGGCTTGCTCCTCTAGGCTCTGCTTAGTAATGGGATGGCTGAGAAATTCATGCATAATGCTGGCACTGGCAATCAGGTCATCAATGGTTTCAAAGAGCGGCACGACCGGAATGGGGCAGATGAGATTTTTTCCAGACACCCGGGCCAAGCCTGATTCACGCATCAAAAGATAAACCGTCAGCAGGTCTTCGGTGGTATGGGTCATGCTCACAATAAACGAGCCAAGCGAAGCGTAGCCATATTTCGAGCCATGTTCGGCGACGACTTTGTAGCAGCTGAGGATATCCGCAACAGGCCCTTTAAAACTCTGCTGATTCAGCGAAAAAGGCCGGAGAACGCTCAGCTCTAGATGAATGAATTCCCGCTTTTGCTTGAAGCTCCATTGCGGATAGGTGGATCCTCCATCGACGCCTGCGGCCTCCAGCAGCTGGCCCAAGGCTTCGTCATGAAATCGACTGTTTTGCCGAATATCGAGCCGGGCTGAATGAAAGCCAAAAGTTTGCAGGGTGCGGACCGCGCCCTTTAATTCATTTTCGGCTAAACGATGGGCGTGGATTTCTTCCAGTCCCTGCCGCAGACAGGAGAAGTCGACCATGATATCCGCGGGGGTTTTGTAGCAGTAGGCGCGATCGTCCAATTGCGTGGCGTGATCGCGGACG
>JBGSRE010000246.1:0-3678 GCA_041737755.1 Oligoflexus sp. | reverse complement strand
CGTCGAACTGGGAAAAGCGCCAAGTACTGGTCACTCCTCAAAAACATCAGACTTATTGGTCATAATGATGCAATCGATGCAAAAGGGTGCCAGCCGCAATTGAAATCGTCAGTTTTATTTGAGCCGAGAATTCGAGATTTCAGGACCTTTCAAGGTCCTGAATCTGTTCTTCAACAATCGGGTTAAAGTGAAATCACTATCGCCTGACGCAGTGTCGTATCCTGTGGTTTTACTTGAGTGGGTGGCGTCGAGTCGTATGATAGAGTGTGCGAGGTTTTCAACGTAAGCAATTCGTTGATCTTGATATTAAGCGCCGCCTCGTTCAAAATGCGTCTGTTATCGATATCCTGGGTTGCCGGCTGATAATAGAGGACATCACTGAGCGAAACGTAATCGTCCATTTTCCAAGCGACAGCCAGAGTATTGGAAATTCGAGTTAGGTTTCTCACTTCTCCGCCTTCGACATCAACCAAGGGCGATATCCTCTCACGTTCTTGCATGGCCGCAATGCTAAACGCCACCCCGAGGCTATCCGACTGGTAGAGTTGAAAGCGGGGTCCGGTACCATAAATGGATCGGGATTCCCGACGCCGAAACCTATCGGCATCTTCTTGAACGAATAATTCCCAGGCGAAGAGTTCAGTAAAAGTATAGCCGTATCTCAAATGCAAGAACTTACTATCAGCGACCTGTTCACTACCCTCTTTGCCGTATTCACGTTTCAGAAGGCCTAAAACCAGATGCTGCTCTTTCTTATATGTCGCAGTAGACTGTGCGGCATAACGATCGGATTCTGTGTTTCCAGTTTTCTTTTCCTGTCTCAATTCTAAATCCAATGCTGGTCCGTCCGGCATTTTTCCACTGAGTGCATTTTGAATGTTTACGATTTGAGCTGAAGCAAGATCGCTGGATCCCATCGCCAAAAGTCCTGCTGTGAGCAAGATGTGCCGCATAGGTGTGCTCCTCGAAAGAAAAACTGAATGGTTCCCTAACAGGGCACACCCTCTCACAAGCTGTGCTCTTGATCAATAGCATTGCAGTGAACCTTAATGACCAAGTAAGACGAAGACTGAGGATAGTAGACTTAAATGTGCGAGAAGGAGAGTGGGGAGCAAGAGTCGATTTGGTTTCGCATGAATGGTGCCTATGAGGCGCAATCACCCCATACCCTAAAGGCCTCGACCAGACTTCCATAGCGGTAGCCCAGGGCTTCAACCATGCGGGCCCGGTGATCATCGCCGCGACTCATCATTTCATAGCGTTCGCTGGCCTAGATGAAGTGATTGGCATTCAGTCTTTCCACTATTAAGGCATCGAACATAATAACCATAGATTGTTCAATATTTCGACTAGAAAGAATCTCAGTAAGGGCAATCAATTCCTTCATGAATCCGTCGGCAGTATAGCCAAAGCGAGTCTTTCGCTGCCTCCAGGGTTCATTTTTCATGAAATTTCCGTAAACTTTATTTCTCATCAAGGTACTTCAATTCTGAATGCTGACATTGCAACTCACTTTTTTCACAACATAAGGCACGATATTGCTATCTAACTTTTACGACCTTCGATCCAAATGAATTGATTTTCGCGAAAACATTCCGTCTTCGATACGACGAGATGAGCAGATTCCAAGCTCTGCAACAATTCACTTAGTGTGTGAAGATACAAAATATCTTGCACCAAGGTCTTTTCATCCTTCTGAACGATCCCAGTAAATCGACTTCCTTCAGTCTTGGTATTTACGTAGCGTCCAGTCCAAAGCTCATAGGCCTTTGGGTTAGCCGTTACAATTACAAAATGACCACGGGGTTTAAGCACACGACTCAGCTCTTGGGCGGCTTTATCTATATGTTCCAGCAGATGCCATACGGTCACCGAAAAGGCTGTGTCGAAAGCCGCGTTTGTAGAGGGAAGTTGATAGATATTTCCCTCAACAAAAAGCCGATTATCAGCAGGGTAGATCTGACGGGCTCGATCAACTAGAAATGGCGAGGGTTCAACTCCTGTATAAAATCGATTCGTAAGATCGATTTTATCCGCGCAGATCCCCTGCCCGCAACCTATGTCGAGGATATTCAAAGCCCCGATTCTATCCATCCAAGCCGTGAGCCAGGGATAAATATCCTGATCGCGCACCTGGCTCCTTTCGATCTGAATGCTCCATTCTTCAGCATCGGCTTGAGTGAATTCCTTATCATCCATGCTTCTACCTCGTCCTCTTTTTATTCATAGTCATCGGTGCCCAGAATGGGGGTTCAAACGAAAAGTCTGTGGATGCTGCTGCGATGACCAAGCATAATACCTAAGAAAACTTAAAAAATTTTCAAACTCAAGTCTTATAAAATCAGGTATTTTTTTTCTATCGGGATTCCTGGCGATCAGATCTAAAAAAAATGCGCCGCGCTCGTTCACGACTCGATAGAGAATGGTTTGTTCAGGCTCATGTCTTTTGTATTCGGGATAGATACTTGCCATAATCCCGGAAGATATATCTGACCAGTTAGGATCTGGTTGCAGACATCTTCGAAGACATCACAAGGCATCGATAGGCCAATGAACTCCCTTCATCATCTTCAAACACAAAAAACCCCAAACAGCTCGCGCCATTCAGGGTCTTTTTTATAAGCTCTGCAATCAGGCTCATCGAAAATTTCTTTCCAACAAACCCAATCCAATCAAACTTACTTCGAGTAAAATTCCACAACCTGACCGATATCAATCGGGAAAGGAACGGAATCACGAGTTGGCAAACTGATGACGGTGGCGTCTTTGTTGCCTTCGTCAAAACCGATCCACTCAGGGCGGATCAGAGCCAATTGCTCAAGGCTGGCTTGAACATGATTGAACTTGGCAGCTTTGTCAGCCATGTTCACTTTGTGGCCGGCTTTCATCAAGAAGGAAGGCTTGTTCACGCGCTTGCCATCGACACGGATGTGACCGTGAACGATAAGTTGA
Source organism: Oligoflexus sp. (assembly GCA_041737755.1). GTDB lineage: Bacteria > Bdellovibrionota_B > Oligoflexia > Oligoflexales > Oligoflexaceae > Oligoflexus. Next base: position 726 of record JBGSRE010000246.1, on the reverse strand, counting down.
CGAGCAGCAGGAATCGTCGAAGCGAAACCAGCACGGAACACGAAATTATCCAGGCGGCGCTCAAGGAACTGAAGAAGATTGTCGCCAGGACTTCCACGCATCTGAAAGCTCATGTCTACGAAACGGCGGAGTTGTTTTTCACCGAGACCGTAGTTGTAGCGGAGTTTTTGCTTCTCACGCAACTGGGTACCGTAAACGCTCACTTTCTTGCGGTGACGTCCTTGGTGCATACCAGGGGGATAAGCTTTGCGCTCGTCCCATTTTTTACGGGAGAGACCGGGCAATTGAACGCCCAAAGAGCGCATGATTTTTAAACGGGGGCCTTTGAATCGAGCCATTCTAACCTCATAGAGAGCATCGGTTTCTCGTCAACGGTGGCGAGATTTACACGAATTGCAGTCTCTAATCAATGAAAATATAGGCTTGGCGCAGCCTGGAAGGCGGAAAAGAGAGCCTTTGTAGCGGATAGAGCCCAGTTGAAACGAATACAAAGCCAATGTGGCGTAAATAAAGACTCGGGCTGGCTCCTATCATTCCATAGACAGACCAATCTCGCCAGTACTTCCACTATAGGGAATCGTTTCGGCACAGCAGCGTGCTGGGAAAAGACTGAGATCTTCTAATACCCGCTCGAGAACGCGCGTCCCCGCGCCGAGGGCAATCTGCTGATCGCCGCGAAAGCTGGGCACCAGCCAATGGCGTATCGGTAGCGTGGTCGCTGGGCCA
>JBGSRE010000216.1:0-6677 GCA_041737755.1 Oligoflexus sp. | reverse complement strand
CAAAAAGTCCAAATGCCGCGCCCTTCAGCCTGAGCCGCAAGCTTATATTCAGCCGCCGGTAGCAAAGTGCAGCTGCCGAACTGAATTCTATCGATCACTTCCTGAGGATGTTCGAATCGAGCGCCGATAGCGAAAGGCTTGGGACCAAGTCCCAGACCCCGATCGAGCAGCATTTGATAGGTTTCACGGGCACTGTGACCAATCGCTAGCACCAGATGATCCGTGTCGATCCGGGTTCCATCATGCAGCGTCACGGTATAACGGGCGTTGGGTCCACCCGCAGTGAAATCAACAAAGCGCTTATTGAAAAGAAACTGCGTGCCCAAATTTTCCAAATGCTGCCGCGTGCGTTTAGCGATGATCATCAAGTAATCAGTGCCGATATGGGGATGGGCATCGTAGAGAATTTCATCTGGTGCTCCAAATCGGACCCATTGCTCGAATAAATAACGAATCAGCGGATGATTACGGCCACAGGTCAATTTTCCATCAGAAAATGTTCCCGCTCCCCCTTCGCCGTAACAGTAGTTCGATTCATTGGAAAATTCGCTGGTACGCAGCAGCCGATGCACCGTGCGCATGCGGGTTTCCACCGGCTCGCCGCGTTCGATCACAAGACAGGGCTGGCCCATCTCGCTCAAGACCTGGGCAGCAAAGGTTCCGGCCGGTCCACTGCCGATGATAACAGGTGGGTGACGGAAGCGTTTGCCTTGCAAACTGATGCCTTCCATGGGATGGAAATCGGGACGCTGAGTATAGCTTTCCACTTTGCCTGCGGCATTGTTTAAGACCGTCGCCTGATCCAGGCAATCGAACTGCAATTGATAGTGATAGACGATGCGAGATTTTTTGCGGGCATCGAGGGATTTTTTCAGAATGCGCAGGGACGTGATTTCTTGCTCGGGAATGCCCAGCTCAAGAGCCAGCATGGACCGAAGTTGCTGATCGGGATCGGTGGATTCGACCGGTACACTCAGCTGTTTAACGACGAGACTCATAAACCAGGATCTCCTGAAGTGCAGCGCTTTGAGGGATGGACTATAGGCCTCGGACTGTCCATGTCAAATGAATTATGGAGCCCCTGGATAGGGACGGCTTTTGAACTCTGTTTGCGAAGCTCAAAGCCTTGCAAGTCATGGATGACGCAGCACTTCCGCCCTATTGCTCGATTTTGCTGCTGTGTTATAACAGGACACTTTTCCAGGATAACAAAAGCGGGCTAGCAACTGGCTCGAAGCGACGGAGGATCGAACTTGGCGACTGCAACGAAGAATGCATCAGCGGCTCATGCCAGAGGCCATTTCAATGACGTGGGAGGCAGTTTTCTAGGCCATCCCAAAGGCTTATTTGTGCTGTTTTTGACGGAGATGTGGGAGCGCATGAGCTATTACGGTATGCGTGCTCTACTGGTTCTCTACATGGTGAACCACCTCTTTCTTCGACCTGATGTTGGCGAGCAAGTGCTGGGCTTTGCAGCGATTAAAGGGCTTTTGGAATGGGGCTTTGGCCCGTTGGCAATCCAGCCTTTGGCATCGCAGATTTACGGCCTTTATACCGGCTTGGTTTATGCGACGCCTTTCTTTGGTGGTATCGTCGCTGACCGTTGGCTGGGACAGTATAAAACCGTCATCATTGGCGGTGTTTTGATGAGCATTGGCCACTTTTTGATGGTCTTTGAAGATCTTTTCTTTCCCGCTTTGATGTTCCTGATCATCGGCAACGGCGCCTTCAAACCCAATATCTCGACTCAGGTCGGCGATCTTTATGCGAAAGATGATCCGCGACGCGACGGCGCCTTTACCCTTTTCTACATGGGAATCAACCTAGGCGCGTTCCTTTCACCTTTGGTCTGCGGTACCTTGGGCCAGGTGCTTGGCTGGCATTGGGGCTTCGGCTCAGCTGGGGTTGGAATGCTGATTGGTCTTGGCGTTTACATCTTCGGCCAAAGATGGATTCACGTTCATTCCGATCATGCGCACACGAAACTCGAACGATTGAAAAGCGGCAAAGATAAATCTCCCAAAGTACCGTTTACTGTCGGTGAACGAAAAGCCATCTGGGCTTTGGTCCTGCTCTGTGCTCTGAATATTGTCTTCTGGGCTGTTTATGAGCAGCAGGGTAACACCATGCAGCTGTGGGCTGATAATCAAACCAACTGGATCTTCTTCGGTCTGCAAATCCCTTCGACCTGGTACCAATCCTTCAATCCTCTGACCATTCTTATTTTTGCACCGCTGCTTGGTCTCTTCTGGAAATTCCAGTCGTCGAGAAATAAGGAGCCGACTTCCGTTAGCAAAATGGCCATTGGCTGTCTCCTGCTGGGCGCGGCTTTTTGCATCATGATTTTGGCCGCAAAAACCATCGGTGATGGGCGAGGTTCCGTGCTCTGGCTGGTTGCCACCACGCTGGTCCTCACCATCGGCGAGCTCTATCTTTCTCCCGTCGGTCTATCCCTGGTGACCAAAGTTTCACCCCCTCGCATCGTCTCGATGATGATGGGAATGTGGTTTCTGTCGAGCTTCGCTGGGAACTATTTGAGTGGTTACCTCGGCACCTACTACACGACCATGCCGCGTGAAAGCTTCTTTACGCTCATGGCTGTATTAGCCATTATTGCTGCGATTGCTATGGCGGCTTTCAACAAACCGTTGAAGTCGGCTCTCGGCAATCACTGATATTGCCAATAAAGGAATGAAGCGAGGTCATCCTTGAAGAGAGGATGGCCTTGTTTGTTTTCGTAAACAGTCTTTATGCTGAGGTAGATGACTTTCTAATCCAGCCGTTTTCTTGCTCAGAGTTTACAAATGCAAAAAAGCCGCTCTTTCTGATAGATCCTTCTCTTCTAGATACAAGGACAAATGCCATGCCTCACGCTTGGCAAAGATCCTAAGGGAAACCTTCGCCTCAAGCTTCACCACACAGTGTCGATAAAGCTATCCAAGTGTTTGATGTAAAATCGGTACTTTTTGAGATCACGTTCCAGGTAAGGGACGAGGTCGATCTTCCCATCGAGTGCAATCGCTGACTCAAAAAAGCTTGACTCTGTCATAGCAAGCAAATATTGAAAAAGGGACTCTCTAAAGTCTTCATGGCTTAAAGGTCTTATGCTCCGGTAGGCATTCAAAAATATCTTAGCCATGTGAAAGTTATGATCTTCAAACTTCGTGTTGCAGCAGCCTAAATCGATAAATTTTACGTAATCTTTTCCGGCATCAGCCACCATGGTCTGCTCAAGATCCAATAAGGCTGCTACCTGGTCATCAGGTCCAAAGATAATGTTACTATTATGGAAATCACCGTGAACAAAGACGAGATCTTTTTTCCCGATCAATCGGATATGAAGGGTCTTTTTTAAGTCCGCCTTCAGCTGAATCGATTCTTTAATCAGCTCTTTTTCAGCACAATGGCTTAAATCCATGTCTGAAAGTTGCGAGCGTTTCTGAGCTTGCTCTGATAGATACTGGTTGCCTCCATGCCATCCCTCAAAGGGCAGACTATGAATGCGTCCCAGGAGCATCCCGGCACTTTTTAGAGCGGCCTCTGTGAGCGTATCTTGGTGATACATGAGACCATCCACAAAAGGAAAGAGGACATAAGTAGAAGTCCCTCCTGTCTGCAGATAAGCATGGTTTTTGCCTAGCAAAGGAACAATAGCGGGGATGCCATGCTTGTGCCAATAAAGATAACTGGCAAGAATTTGCTCGAAATCGTGGAGATAGCTTGTCGTTGCTACTTTCAGAACGAATCGTTCCCCTGATGCGACGACCAAAAGAAAATTTTCTGAGGATAGACCTCCTAATCTTGTGCACTCTCGTATTGTCCCGTCTGAAAAATGATTCCAAATGGTCTGAGCTTGTTCTATCGTAAGGGACATAAAAAACATATCTCCTAGAAAATCACAGCTAAGGTATCGCCCGTTTGTGGTGAAGCGCATTTCGGAAAATGACAGATGTAGTGTAAAATATTCATTGTGCAAATGTTTTTTTAAAAGCAGGATAGAAAGAATGCAATGAACAAATTCAAAGTTACAGGAAAAATTAAAAGATTCCCGGGTAAAGGCGGATGGTTTTACGTTGAGCTGAACAATAAGATGAGTGAAGAATTGCGGCCATTAGTAAAAGATAGGTGGCCTGCGTTACTTGCTGCTTCTTTTACTTTAAATCAAACAGGCTGGAAAAGTTCTATTATGCCTATAAAAGACGGACCTCTCTTTATAGCCTTGCCTGCCAAAATTCGCAAATGTGAAGAATTAGAAGAAGGTCAAAAAGTAACTATAGAATTTTCACTTTCTGAGAACAAAAAAGCTGATTAAATTTTAGGTTTATTTGAATTTTATTTTTACAGTCGATTATCAAGTCTAGCGGCATGAATTTTTTGTCTGAAGAAAAAAAAGTGGGGCAAGCCCTCTTTTTTTATAGGTTTCTTAGGGAGCATGAGCTGCTGTCAGGCAGGCGCCGTCCTGTAAGATCTTGAGCGACCCGATAGGTTGATTTTACCTAAAATATTTTCCGATGCTACTCTCTAGCTCAGAGTTGGTAAAAGCAACAAAACAGGAAATTTCGTAGGCTTTTTGTTATAATATCCTGATTCAACGCATGGGGAACTTGCTAAGGAACTTGAATGATCATGGGGGCACCTGCGGAATGATCAAGTATCTGATTAAGTATCTCAAGTTTGGCAGTTGCATCTTTTTGGTAATGACCGCCATCGCCAGTTTTGCAGCTGGAGGTGCTTGGCTCTGGTTCACCTTCGCTTTTACCGTCCTCGCCCCTCTGGTAGGCGACGCGTGGCTCCCGCCTGATTCGGATAACCTGCAGTACCGCCATCTGTGGCTACTGGACCTCTATCTTTATCTGAACCTGCCCTTGCTCTTGTGTGCTCAGTTCATCTTTTTTTGGCAATGCTCGGATCATGATCTCTTGGGCTTTGGCTCGTACCTGCAACACAACTGGGGTTTCGATGTGCTGGTCCGGAAAGAGAATACTCGTGGCTGGCATATACTGGGCGGCTTTCTCAGTCTTGGCCTTATGTTCGGCATTGCGGGTACCAACATCGCTCATGAGCTGGTGCATAGGACCTGGAATTCCCTAGCCGTGGAAACAGGTCGCTGGCTCCTGGCTTTTACTTGGGACAGTGCGTTCGCCGTCGAGCATGTTTACGGTCATCATCAGCGTGTTGGAACCTGGGATGATCCAGCCACCGCAAGGCGTGGTGAAAGCTATTTTGCCTTTCTCCTTCGCTCGATAGGCAGCGGCCATAGGAGTGCGTGGAATCTGGAACAAAGCCGCTGCAAAAAGCGCCGACTCGCTTTTTGGTCCTGGCATAACAGAATCCTGCGCGGCTGGGCTTACTCCTTGATATTCGCTGCCTTGGCAAGCGGCCTTCTTGGTTGGAAAGGTCTCTTGCTGCATGCACTGCTCGCGGCTTATGGCAAGTGCTTCCTTGAGCTGGTGAACTATATCGAACACTATGGGTTAGTGCGCCTGCCCGGTTCTAGCGTGGGATGCCATCATTCCTGGAATAGTAATGCTCGCTTCAGTTCCTGGTCACTCCTTCATCTCACGCGGCATTCTCATCATCATCAAAGAGGGCAGCTTCCCTACTGGCGTTTACAGGCCCTGGCCGAGGCCCCCGCATTGCCTTATGGTTATATGACGATGATTCTGATCGCGCTCATCCCACCGCTCTTTAGGAAGCTCATGGAGCCTTATTTGCTTTTTTGGGATCAAAGCTATGCGACACAAGCCGAAGCTCAGCTGGCCACTGAGCAAGAGCAAAACGCTCAGCCTATTAATGTGGGCCCGAAGTCACTCGCTAGTCCAGACTTAAGGGTCGCCAGTAGCGAGCGGCAAAGGCCCTAATAATTGAAGGTTACCAGCGCTACGGAAGCGCCAGCACTGGCTGGAATAAGACAGATACGGTTGTCCCGCTTGATGAGTCCCTCGCTCTCGGCGACGGCAATCGCTGTGGGAATGGATGAGGAGACAAGATTGCCAAAATCCTCAAAAATACGACAGTATAGCTTTTCAATAGGGACACCCAAGATTTTGAAACTTTCAATATAGGGAGTCTTGGCGGGAGCGTGGGGAATAAAGAGGTCAACGCTTTCATAAGGAGGACACTCCCGCTTAAACAACTCAAGCAGCAGGGGTGTGGCTGCTGCGATCAGTTCCTGCCCGAACGAGACGAATTTCCCAATTCCGTTCAAGCCAATCCGATCATTGCTCTGCACATATTGCTCGTAGCCATCGATCGGAATCGTACAAAGATCGGCGTGTTCTGGTCGCGAGACAAAGTGAAAACTCCAGTCGCTTTCGCTGGCCTCGACGATGGTAGCCGTAGCTGCTTCCCCAATCGTGTAGGCTGGAAAGTTATATTTCAGGCTGTTGATTGAGGGTACATGGGTCTGGGATCGCAGATGGCGATGAAATTCACCAGTCAGGATCATCACCTTGCGGTAACGTCCTGTGGAAAGATAAAGCTGGGCAATATCCATGGCGCGCACCCAGCTCATGCAAGCATCGACAACGTCAAAACACTGAGCTTCGCGCATGCCAAGCTCATGGGCATAAAAATAGGAGTTTGCAGGTTCGATAAACCCTCTTCCAACGCCGCAATAAAGCAAGAGGTCGATGTCTTGAGCCGCAGTATTGGCTTTGGCGAGGGCCTCCTGACCC
>JBGSRE010000187.1:0-2146 GCA_041737755.1 Oligoflexus sp. | reverse complement strand
TCCCCAGCGCGAAGCGCGTCGGGGATCCGTCCTCTTGAAATCAGCTATCGAGAGAATGGATGCCCGACGCGACCCAAGGCCGCTGGGCATGACCACTGTCACGAGCGGGACCGGTGTCACGAGCGATGCACCCGTCAGCCCCAGCGTGCACGAGCTATGCACCCGTCATCCCCAGCGCGAAGCGCGTCGGGGATCCGTCTGTTTTGAAATGCATTTTCATTCACATATTTATCAATAAAATAAATATTAATTCATTTATATAGAAATAAAATCTATCCACATTCAATATACCAAGCATTTCGCTGATATCTTTTGCAGAATCCCGCCATCTCCTTTAAACCTTTCCAACACCCGTTGGTATTGGGTGGCTTGGTCGAAAGACTTGCATCAAGGAAGATAACTATGTGTGGAATATTCGCATTTTTTGGCCACAGTCGATCTCCCCAGCAACTCGAGGCGGCGTTCGCCACTCTTCAGCATCGCGGCCCGGATCAGTCCAGTTTTGAATGCCTCCGACCAGGGGTTTGGTTTGGCTTCCATCGACTGGCCATCATGGATTTGACCCATGCCGGCCAGCAGCCCTTTCATCATCCTCATTCCGCGACTGCATTGATCTGCAATGGCGAAATATATAATTCAGACGCCCTGCGTCCCGAATTGGAAAAAGTCTATCCCTTTCATTCTCATTCGGATTGCGAGGTGATCCTGCCTTTGATTGAACAGGAAGGCTTTGCTATCGCCATGCGGCAGCTTGATGCAGAATTTGCCTTGGTCTACTACGATAGCCAAAAACAATGCCTTTGGGCTGCCCGCGATCCCCTCGGTATTCGTCCTCTGTTTTATGGCAACACTGAAGTTCCTGGTGAAATCGCTTTTGCTTCCGAAGCCAAAGCTCTGCATCAGCTTTGCATCGAAATCAAAGCCTTTCCTCCCGGACATTATTACGACGGGCGTGATTTCCATCCATTCCGCTCGATGACCCAGCAAGCCCCAAGCCATCTCAGTAAACGGGAAGATACCCTCTGCCTTATCCGTGATCAGCTTACCGAAGCCGTTAAAAAACGACTGCATTCGGATCGTGAACTCGGCTGCCTTCTGAGCGGCGGCCTGGACTCATCGCTCGTGGCGGCACTTGCCACCCAACTTCAAGGCTCGCCTATTCAGACCTTCGCGGTCGGCTGTACCGTGGGCCCGATCGATATGAAATATGCGGCGGAAGCTGCTGCTCACATTGGGTCCGATCATCACGAGATCTATTTCGAACTGGATGAAGCGGTGGCGATCCTGGAAGAAGTGATCTACCAACTTGAAACCTGGGATATTACCACCGTTCGCGCGGCTATAGGGATGTTCATCGTCTGTCGAACCATAAGAAGGCAAAGCAAAGTCAAGGTCTTGCTCACCGGTGAAGTCAGCGATGAACTTTTCGGCTATAAATATACTGATTTTGCACCAGATGCCGAAGCTTTCCAGCAGGAAGCCAGAAAGCGCATCTACGAAATTCACAGCTACGATGTCCTTCGCGCCGATCGCAGTATCAGCTCGCACGGCCTGGAAGCACGCGTACCCTTCGGCGATTTGGCCTTTGTCGATACGGTGATGGCGATTGATCCCCGATTTAAAATGAACAAAAATGGGATAGGCAAATCCCTCTTGAGGGAAGCCTTTGCCGGCACGGGGCTGCTCCCCGATAGCATTCTCTATCGCGAAAAAGCTGCTTTCTCTGATGCTGTTGGCCATAGCATGGTCGATACTCTGAAAGCCTTTGCCGATAAACTTATCAGTTCAGATGAACTGAGTCAGGCAGAAAGAGACTTCCCTATTCACACACCATTCACCAAGGAAGCCCTGCTTTATAGGCGGATTTTCGAAAAATTCTATGCAGGTCGCGCCGAACTCATTCCTGCTTACTGGATGCCCAATCGAAATTGGCCAGGCTGCGCTGTGGATGACCCCAGCGCCCGCGTGCTAAAAAACTATGGCAAGAGTGGTTTTTAACAGAGGCTTAAATAGTCGCTGGCGCGAAATTGAAAATTTCGCCCAGAGACTATCCTGAGCGAAGCGAAGGATCTCGTGTTATCAGATACTTAGCGCCGGGATCCTTCGTCGTTTCACTCCTCAGGATAGTCTCAGGCGCTTTAGGCGC
>JBGSRE010000162.1:0-3924 GCA_041737755.1 Oligoflexus sp. | reverse complement strand
TGCATGCACTCTGAAGCGGAAAGCCTATTCAGGAGCGAGTGAAATGCTTCTGATAGTATTCACTCATAGTTTGAAGGAGCCAGGCCTGCGACCATCTCGGTGTAAAGGTATGATCCGCACCCAGGATCGTGTCGATTCGAAAACACGGATGTTTCAAAAATGCTTTGGTATTGCTACCGAGCGATTCGGCCAGCAAGTCTACCGCACCATCATTGCTATCCACAATAAAGTGTATATGCACTTGCCTATCCAACAGAGTCTGCAGGTTTTGCGTCACCGAAGTCTGCGGCACCCGGCCTTCCCATAAGCGGCCAAAGTGCCTTTTGCCAAGATCTTGAAACCGAGTTCCCGTTCGCTCCAGCAGTCCCCGAGCGATGGCTAGGACATCAATCTTACCCTTCACGAGACGCAACCAAGTGGAAGTATGAAATGCCGAACGTTTGTAATACTCCGTCGAACGAATACTTTTTCGCTGTCGAATTTCGAGCGAATCACCGGGTTTCCACTCAAAGCAAAGAATATTGATCAAACTTAAACCCACAACTCGTGGATCTTTCATGGCCGTTTGATAAGCAAAGTAGGCGCCGGAGCAAAGTCCCGCTAGGATAAATTGATCGAATCCATAAACCTTTTGTAGCGTATCCAAGGCATCCTGAGTGTCCTGAACTCCAAAGGGACTATAAACAATGTTTTCCTCTTCGCCTGGTCGAGCTGGGCTGTCACCAATTCCTGAGCGATCCATTCTCAGAACGGTGAATCCAAGAGTGGCGAGATGCCGAGCCAGCTGAACATACAGACGGTGATTGGACGCGCGATGATTGACTCCAATGTTACTCATCACGATGGCCGGAAAGCGGGAGGATGTGGCGACCCGAGGACTTGTTAAGATACCGAATTTTCCATGAAAAGAGAGCAGTGTTTCCTGAAACATCGCCTGCGTTCGGGTGGGATTGGAGAAAGATGCGCCAGAGGGTAAAGAGACTGGAACAGTCCCTGCATAGTGTTGCATCAAAGCTTCTTCAACCGCCTTCCAGGCCATCACAGGAACTTTGGAATGAAGCGAATCCTGGCTCATCATTGCACTGTAACCTGGGCAATGAATCAAATGGAGCGTACGTTTCAAACTATCCAGATGCTTCATAAGCCGGCTTTCTGAACCCGGCATATCGTCCCGACCCATCACAAAAATATGCTGAGCAGAGATTTTTTCAAAGGCAGTAAATTCAAGTCCTTTCATCTGCTCCTGCAAAATCTCTGGGAAATCATAACCGACCACTTCGTTAGGGTGGTCGCTACTATCCATCTGCAGTCGGTTCAAATACATGGTATGAAAAGCCTGCAATTCCCTGACAAAACTCCGGCCACTGGCAACGGGAGCGAGCAGAACCAGAGAGTCGATCTCGACCATTTCACTGACCGAAGTAGCGAGCAATGCTCCCCATCGCAATCCGATCAGACACACCTTGCGCAATCCGGACTGTTCTTGAACGGTTTGCACAGCTTGTTTGATATTCGATTGCCAGGTTGCGAGGATCTGTGCCGATTGCTCAATATCGAAAGAGTCACCGGTCTGCGCATAGTCCATGCGCAAGACTGGAAATCCTTGGCGTGCAAGACCGATGGCCAAGTTCCTGAGGGCTCGATAAGCCACAAGGTATTCGTCGCCGAAAGAAGGACAAATCACGATCGCCGGCTGCCGTGAGCTTTGTAGTGGAGCATGATAAAAGGCGAGCAGTGCTGTATCCGTGCCCATCCATAAAGCTTTTGGCTCTGAAATAGCCCCCCCAGTTGATGATCGTCCGCCTTGTGCAACCGCTAGCTTCATCCAAGACTCCGAACTTCGATTTTCATAGGACGATAGCTATTCAGTGCTGCAACGCTACCTTGCAAAGGACGGGTCTCCCCTGGTTCAGGAATCAGCCGGACGTAATAAGGCGTTTGCGGAAATAACTGCAAATAATTATTCGAAGGACGGTAGAAGGGCGTTTCGATAAACACCGATTGAGCCCAGTTCTGGCTACTCAGGACGAGTTCATAGCTGCCGTCAGCTTGAGCGTCAGCCACTGCGCTCAATCCCAGCTCAGCATTCCGAGTAGAAGGCAAAGCCCCAGGAAAGTAGCAGTCTTCCGCAATCATTTTTTTGGAAAGACGATCGACCAGCCTGATAACAGCCACCTCGTGACTGACGGGTCCAAAGCGAAAGCTGTAGGTCAGATCAAGAAAGTGCGGCAAAAGACTTTGAGCAGAAAGGCACTCGGCACTGCGCCCTGGCAGATTGATAAGCCTTTGACCCGCAGCAACCAGGACATGGCCTTGCCTGTAGAGTTTGAGTTCCAGTTCAGCGTCAAGATCCCCTTCGCGATCGTTGATCAGATGAATATCAAGGCCATCAAGACCTTCGTCACTGAAAAAGACTGCCACTGGCGCCATGGCTCTCTTGGCAAAATAGTAGGCGGCTTTCGGCCGACCTTCGGCATCCAGAAGCCCCCACCCTGCGCCTAGCCAAAGATCACGCAAAAACCAAATCAGTGCACCGTGACAGGTCGATCCCACCCGACGCCATTCCGCAAAAGTTCGATGAATGACTTCCCCTGAGGCGACCCGCGCCAGAGCCAGATAGCGTTCACTTTCTGCATAGCGGAGTTGCCTCGGGTTGATTTTAAAAAGTTCTTCCATATAAAAATCTCGAATATCCTCGAAATCCCAACCGGCCCCGGTATCTCTCGGCACCCGTTCTTTCCACTTGGGATGGACACAGGGCATCGCACCATCCAGCCAATTTTCAAGAGCGAGAGGATCCGGAATATGCGAAAAACCAAGGCATTCCGTAGTAAAGCGAACTCCTGCCCGCCGGGCATCGGTGAGAGGCTTTTGGTAGGCCCCCACTCCATAATAATGAGATACTCCCGTGCGCACGCTAAAAGGCAAGTCACCCCCACTCGGGCTGGAAGGCCAATAGGCAACGTCAGCTCGCTGCGAATGACACATGGCGGGCAAAGATTTTTTAAAAAAATCATGACTCCATTGCTCAGGAGCTAGACCTAGCATGGCCGCTTGCTGCTCGATTTCACTATTGCCGCAGAACACGGCAAGGCTAGGCGACATCTGTGTCCTGGCCAAAAACTGAGCAACCTCCTGATCGACCGACGCCCTAAACGATGGCTCATCAAAGGGATAATCCATGTTGGCAAACATAAAATCCTGCCATAAGAGAATGCCAAGCTCATCACAAAGCTGATAAAAAAGTGGGGTTTCATAGATCATGGTTCCCCCGACTCGCAGCATATTCATCCCTGCTTCCTCTACCGCCTGCAGAGTTTGGCGCAAATGAATCTCATCGGTGCCAAGCGATAAAGGATCGGTGGGAGTCCAGCAGGCTCCGCGGCAGAAAATAGCTTGATCGTTCACCGCGAGTGCAAAGCCCCCGTCCTTTGTATCGATTTCAATGGAACGGAAACCCAATTTCCCCAAATCTAAAAGCGAAGTTCCTGTTTGGTGCTTAATTTTGAGCTGAACCGGGTAGAGGGTTGGAGTTCCATGCGTGTGGGGCCACCATAAGGCAGGACTCTTCACCACAATATCGCCAGCTGCTTGAAACAAAATTGAATCCCGCTGACAGAGGCTCAGGGGATACTCGATATCTCCCACTTGGAGAGCGATGGATTTCACTTGTGCCGCCGCGTGCCATTGAAACTGGGCGGCCATCGTGATGATTCCGTCACCATCCTTTAAACAGCTTTGCACAGCGAGCTCTTGCAGAACGGCTTCCATCCCGTGTTCCACTTCTATGGCACGATAGGGACCAACGGCTGAAGCCGGCGGCGACCATCCTGGGATTCTGCCCAAGACTGTGGTCCGAAACCAACGAAGCTGCTGATGATCGACCAGACGGGTTCGCCAACGAGGGCGAGGCCGCTTTACTGA
>JBGSRE010000144.1:0-6354 GCA_041737755.1 Oligoflexus sp. | reverse complement strand
GGATACACTGTGTCACGAGACTGGAATTGGCTTGAAAGAATGCCATAGGATCCAATTTATAAACACGGCCATTGAGCTGGTAAGAAAAGATCGGGTCACCTGCTAGATGACGGACATCACGGGATATGACGAGATCTTCATCTTCCCGGCTCAGTTTGGATTCATAAAGACTGATGTTCTCCCAACGCTGGCTGGAAGCCCAAGCTTCCAAGTCGCCACGGGGAACCCCCGTGTGGGAGAGGACGAGGCCGAAAGTCTCGGCTTCGGGGCTATAGCGAATGGTGAGAAACTTCAATCGACCGGGCTGGAAGCCCTTTTTTCCATGGTTGTAGAACGGAGCCGGAAATTTCTTTCCAGGGCCGAACAGCCGAGCTGTGAGTTTATTCATTGCAGGATGGTGAATAGGGCATCCAGGAATATCCACCACTTTCTTGCTGCCACGCGCATAGAGGCCAATAGAGCGTCGACCGAATTCATCTTCGCCCAAACAGAGTTTACTGGATGTGCGATAGCCAAATTCTGCTGGACTCCCGACCACTGGGAGAATAACTGCACTTACTTCCGCGCCGAGTGCTACAAAGCGACCTAGAGTTTGCCGAACGTCGCGGGTCTTGTCATACAGCTGCTTCACGTAAGGGAGCTGCTGGAGGCTGCAACCGGAGCATTTGCCGAAGAATTGACAGGCGGCTTTCATGATAGATTCTCCTGGCAAAAGGCATGGCCAATAGGATTGGACCCAGGTCTTTACCGTGCCTTGCCCTTTCTGTCCATACCAAACAGTAAAAGGACCGAAATTTGGATCAATTCTCATGAGGATTTTTGGGGCTTCGGCATGGAACGGACGGCATTAAATTCTTTTTGAACGATGTCGCGCCCATGGACTTCTTCTAAATGCAAGATTCCGAAATGATAGCGGGCTGCTTCAGTAAAATAGTCACAAAATAGAGCGTTTATGGTGGCTCCTCCGACTGCGCCTATCGCAGGTACAGACTTTGCGAGCAGCTTTTCTGTCAGAGTGAGCTGAAAGGATTTAGCGACCCTTGTTATGATTTTGATCAAGGCCGGAGCCTTGCCTGAGTCCATAATTTTCAACAGCTCTGCCGCTGATTTATGGGCCATATACTTCGTTGCCGATCGCATCATTTTGTCAAAGCTGAGGCGCGAGCTCAAATAAGCGGAATCCATATCATCATCGTTATCACGATTCGGCGATCCCAGAGTAAAGACATAGAGGCACTGGAGTTGAATGGCCGGATCTTTGAGATCCATACCCCATTGCGCAGCTACCGATGAAATGCCGCGGAGCATAATCGTTGTGGAAATGGGCAGTTCCAAAGGCAAAGCAATGAAACCAAAAAGTCCCCCTAAAGCGCCTGTGACGGCTACACCTGCTGTATGGGTCCATCCGACTTTGCGACTCCCAGGAATGGCTTCTCGCCAATGCTTGGTCTTCACTTCACTTTGGTTCATGGTTTTTATCGCGGCTAAGAGTGCTGTTTGGAGGGCTTTTTGTACCCAGTTACCGAGACTTTCTCGGACGCTTTCCGGCAATTGCGCTTGAATTGCATCCAATGGTTTGCCGATGGCATTCATCGCTCGCATAGAAAAACCGGGATTCTCCAAAAAATATGCGGCTTCGCGGATGAAAATTTTTTCTTCATCACTCAAGACAGGAAGGCTCATAGGAAAACCCCTTCTGGATTCGGCCATCCTTCGCTTAGGGATCACGGCTAAGTGATTTCGAAGGAACTTCTGCAGCTTGGAACATGGATATGATAGCTGAGCTCTGCACTATTCACAGCAAAACTTGCTTGGTGGAATCTAATGGCCTTTGCATCGAAATGGCAGTCCTTTCCTGTTTGACAAGTATCGAACATCGGCATAGCCTGTTCCAGGCCAGATTTGGCGAATATTTTTGCGTCCTTTACGAGAGGAAAATAAAAAGACCATGAGCGCTGAAATTCTCTTCAAGCCCTTTCGTCTCAAATCCCTGCATCTCAAAAATCGTTTGGTTATGGCACCGATGACTCGATCTTTTTCACCCGGTGGCGTGCCGACAGCAGATGTAGCTGCCTACTATGAGAAAAGGGCCCTTGGTAACGTTGGTCTGATACTCTCGGAAGGCACAGTTATCAACCGACCTGCCTCTTCCAATGATCCCAATATACCGCATTTTTACGGGGAAGAAGCCCTGCAGGGTTGGAAGAGAGTTATCGATAAGGTGCATCAAGCTGCTGGTGTGATGGCACCACAGATCTGGCACATGGGAGTCAGTCGACCGCATGCTTCTGGATGGCTCCCTTCGGAAGGATTTGAAGGACCTTCTGGTTATGGCAAGCCCGGAGAAATTTCTGGTGTGGCCATGAGTGAAGCGAGTATTCTCGCGACGATTGAAGCCTATGCCCAGGCGGCGGAAGCAGCCAAAAACCTAGGCTTCAATGCCGTTGAGCTGCATGGTGCCCATGGGTATCTGATCGATCAGTTTTTTTGGGAAGTGACGAATAAGCGGGAAGATCATTGGGGCGGATCCACCCTCGCGGCTCGCAGTCGCTTTGCTATTGAAGTCGTCAAAGCTGTGCGACGAAAGGTGGGCGAGGAGTTTCCAATCCTGCTCCGTCTGTCTCAATGGAAGCCCTATGATTATAATTTCCGAATGGCCCGCAGTCCTCAGGAAATGGCGGATTGGTTGATCCCTCTTGCTGATGCTGGCGTCGATATTTTCCATTGTTCGCAGCGTCGATTCTGGGAACCTGAGTTTGAGGATTCCGATCTCAATTTCGCCGGTTGGGCGAAGAAGCTCACTGGTAAGGCTACCATTACCGTGGGATCGATTGGACTTTCTGATGAATTCACCAGGGCTTTTCGGGGGGAGAGTTCAGAGCCGCAACCCATAGATGCTCTGGTCAATCGCTTTGAAAAAGGGGAATTCGATTTGGTCGCGATTGGTAGAGCCTTGCTTGCCGATCCCGATTGGGTCCAGAAAGTGAAAGAAGGACGAAGTTCGGAGCTGATTGGTTTTAGAAGTGAGCACCTCAAACATTTAATCTAACCTTTATCGTTTAGACGAAAGCAATATGGGTAGAAACGAATAGTCGTTTGTACAAGGCACTGCATTATATTCTAGGGGTTGAATTCTCGGGGTTTTAGGCTTATATCGGCAAAAGATGATATGAAGAACTTAATCCCGAGGAATCGAATGCGATCAAAATTTTTGCATGCATGTTTAGCACTTTTTGTCTCGACCCCACTGTTGGCCCAGGAAGTCAGAAACCTCGTCACAGTCAATATCCGCCTTCCCTATGGCCAATCAGTCTGGTCCTATCAACTCCCAACAGCCCAGAACATTTCGCCTTTTCGTATCGTCTATGTGCCAACGGTGAGTTGCAGTCAGTTTGCTGTTCGGCCACGGGTTCGTTACCAGGGTGCTACCGTTTTGAATGAAACGGTTTTTCAGAATAATCTTTTTTACTCGGAAAATAAGGCCGTCGATACAGTAGAAATCAATTTCACTCAGAATAGGTTTCAATTTCAGGACTGCCAAATCTCTTTACAAAGTTTGGCACCCCAAACAGGTACTCCATCTCCGAAGGTCTATGCGGGGCTTTTGGAACATTCCGGTGGCTTTGTGCAGCGTAAGCCTGTGCAGCTCACTTCGAGTTTTTACACTCAGGAGATCGAGCTGGTGATTCCTGACTATTGCGAGGGTTATGAAGTGGCGGAATTGGGGGTAAACAACAACTCCTACGTAAAAGCGGAACAATTTCGCTCACGAAGTCTCAACTTTCGCTTTCCACAGCCCACTCAAATCGCTCAGATCGAAGTCAGTCTTCTGGCGCCAACTGGACAAGCCTGTCAAATTCCGATCTATGTTCGGCCTTTGAATCGTCCTTAATCAAAGAGTCAGGCGGCCATTTCTTTAGGAGAAGTGGCCGCTTTGCCTGCCAATTCTCTGCAAACTCATCCATTACTCAATCGAGAGAGCGCATTTTCGAAGAAATTCTTCTCGAATGCTAAGTCCGGACTCGCCTCGAACATCTTCGCCAATGAGTAAGGCCTCGCCTAGCCAAATCCATGTCATTTAGATTACTATTAAAGTGAAGAGTTTTCATTTCTTAATGATGTTGAGCTTTTTAAAAATGCGCCGGGAATGGGTACTGATTTCTTCCTGGAGGCGCTGCTGAAAATGAAAGGGAGACCCCCCATGCTATTTCGTTTGCTAGTAGCCATACTTTTCCTTGGGCTGCCAGAGGCTCAAGCAAAAATAGTGAAAATAAATGACGTCGAGATGAGCTCCGTGGGCGAACATCCTCAGTTTTATATCGATAGCAAGGGTGAAGCAAGCATGGAACAGGTGATGGCCATGGATTTGCCAGCCCATCCCAAAAACAATCCCTCTTTTGGTTGGAGTGAGAGTGTTATTTGGCTCAAAAGCAGTTTTGCAAAGCTGGACGTAAATCCCTATATCTTGGAGATTGGCTATCCATTATTGGACGATGTGAAGATCTTTCTCTTCCGTGATGGTCAGTTTCTAAGCGAAATTCATGCCGGTGATTCGATTGAAAATACCAAGGACATAGTCGATAAAATTGATCCTGCATTTCGTTTTCCAACGGAATCTGGCAACTATACGATTCTCATGAGAATAAAATCTTCATCTTCGATACAGGCCCCACTGAGTCTTTATAGTCCCGATCGATTCAGTAAGAAAGAGACCGAGGACTTTTTTGTAACGGGTACCTACGCGGGTATTCTGGGTATTATGGCCCTCTACAATCTTTTCATATTTATGGCTTCCAGAAGTCAAGCCTATCTCTACTACGCAAGCTTTGTGCTGATTTTTCTGCTCCTTCAGCTTTCTCTCAGTGGTCATAGTTATCTCTATATTTGGCCGGCCTATCCCCATCTCTCCGATCATATGATCTGCCAGGGGGGATTACTCGCCACTCTGATGATGCTCTTTTTTGCCAAAGACTTTTTAGGAATCGAGCAGCGTGGAAAACTAAGGCAGCGCATGATTTTAACTGTGCAGTATGCCTTGTTCGCGACTTTGCTTGCAAGCTTTGTGCTTGATTATGTCGTGGCCATCAAAATGATGGCTGTTGGGGCATTGCTGGCGGTCTTTACTGTGCTGTCCATTGCCGTCGTTCAGATGCTTGAAGGTCAAAGGGAAGCGCGCTTTTATGTGGGAGCATGGGCACTATTTATTACAGGTTGTGTCGTCTATCTTCTCAAACAGTTTGGTATTCTTCCAATAACTTTTGTCACTTCCTATGCCTTCAAAATCGGCTCAGTGATTGAAGTATCTCTTCTGTCCTTGGCACTTGCCGATCGACTCAATGTCATGCGATATCAATTGCGCAAGGCCAATACCGAGCTCAAGGACCTCAATGATAACCTTGAAGCGCGGGTGGTGGAAAAAACCCGCGATATTCGGTCGATACTTGATAATCTTCCTCAGGCAATTTTTCAGATTAAGCTGAAGGATGGCAGGCCGGTGATAGATGAAGAATACTCCCGCTTCCTGAGCCAGTTGCTGGATAAAGAACATCTGGAAGGTCAGGATCCTCTGCAGAGCGTATTTTCCCTGTCTGCTCTTTCATCCAATGACCTTGCCATGATTGAAAGTGTCCTTACTACCAGTATCGGTGAAGAGGCCTTTCAGTTTGAAATGAACGAAAGCAACCTGCCGCGCGAGTTTATGTATAGAGATAAATTGCTGGAAGTGGACTGGCATCCGGTTTTGGATCAAAAAAGTATCGTTCTGAAAATGCTGATTGCCATGAAAGATGTGACGGAACTTCGCAAACTCCAAACCGAAGCCATGGAAAAGGCCAAAGAGTATCGTCGTCTTGGCGAAGTGTCCCAGCATGAAGCGCAAAAAATGCGCGACCTCTTGAAAGTGATGCAAGAGCTTCTGGTCAGTACCGATCGAAATCTCAAGCCGGATGCAAACGGTTTGGCCTTGGCTTTCCGCAATCTGCATACGATCAAAGGTCTGTCGCGCAATTTTAATTTCTCTGATCTTACGGTCGAAACTCATGAGCTCGAGCGGAGTATCAAAAGCGCCCAAATTAATCCTATCGATTCTGTGCTGGTCAATCAACTCAGAACACGTCTGCAAGGTCTTTGGCTCATATTTGAAGACTATAGGCGTATCAATGATGAGGTGCTGGGGCGTGGTCGGATCAACGATAAATTGCTGATCGATCGAAACGAATTGGAGTCGATCCATAAAAAGATATCATCGGCAAAAACCACGAATGAGATTAAGGAAGTTCAATCAGATATACTCTTTCTCTTCGAAGTTAAGCTTCGTCAAGCCATTCAAGACGAGGTGCAGATGCTCGAAACGGT
>JBGSRE010000136.1:0-1964 GCA_041737755.1 Oligoflexus sp. | reverse complement strand
ATGGTCTCGCCGAGGCCCAGCATAAGTGCACTCTTGGTGAAGACGGGATACTCTGCGAGTTGTTTCGCACGGGCCAGCACCGCCAGCGATTGCCGATAGGCAGCTCGGGCATCCCGCACACGCGGCGTCAGCCGTTCGACGGTTTCGACATTGTGCGCAAACACTTCCGGCCTCGCACTGAGCACCACTTGCAAAGAACTATCTTTAGCCTGAAAATCACCGCCCAAAAATTCCAACAAAGTACTCGGCGATTTTTCTCGGATGGCGTCAAACACTGTTTTGATATGTGCGGCTCCGCCATCAGGTAGGTCATCTCGATCTACCATGGTCAAAACAGCATATTTCAGCCGCATCATGGCTATGCTTTCGGCGGTCTTTTCACCCTCGAGAGGATCGAGCCAACCGTTGGGATTGCCCGTCTTTACATTGCAAAAGCGGCAACCTCGGGTGCAGGTGTCACCCAGTATCATAAAGGTCGCGGTATTGGTCGCCCAACATTCGTTGATGTTAGGACATTTCGCTTCTTCGCAAACCGTATAGAGATTTTTGGAGCGCAGATCCCGTTTGATGTCGAAGAACAGGTCTCCGGTGGGAATCTTGGTTTTCAGCCATTCCGGCTTATTGATGTGCAAGGGAGCTGGTTTTTTCAAGGTATCAGCATTATCAGTCACGGCATAACCCCTTGATAGATGGGCTGAGGGCAGCGTTGGCTCGAACAGCCGCACATTAGCACCGAAGTCCAGCGAATGCCAGTGGAGGATAGTCGCCTTTTGGCTGATAACATGCTAGAAGCTGTCTCCTTAGTTTTATCAGATTGGAGGAGAGTCATGGCAAAAATATCGCGCCCCGCTTCACCGGATACACTGCTCACGAGTCGACGCAGCTATTCGATTTGGGCGGCAACGGTGGCCAGCCTCGCCAAAACACCTCGCAGCCTGGATCGACCTCGCAAAGAAGTCACCGATCTCGACTTTGCGGCCGCTGTCATCCCTGAACTCCGCCGGGAACTTATCGAACTTTGGGAAGCCTTTACGCTGAATCGCGCCGAAGTTTCCCGTTATCTTATGGATCCAAAAAAAGAAGCCCTGGTTTACCTTCTGGGCTTTCATTTGTCCAATCTTGCCCGCGCCCAAGGTATGCTGCGGCGCAGTGAGCACAGACTGGGACTGATAAGTTGGTTGCGGCAGCAATCGAGTCCTTTGCATCTGGAAGACCTGGGTGCAGGCACCGGAGCTTTGAGTTTTGCTACCCTCGACTTGCTTTTTCGCGACGAACAGAAGATTACCACTTCCATCGAATTGGTCGATAAATCGCAGCCGTTTTTGGAAGCAGCGGCCCACGGACTGCAGCTTCTGGATCCTACCATGAGCATCGTCACCCGCCGGCAACGCTTGGATGAATATCTCAGTCGAGAAAGTCGCAAGACAGACGAGCCAAGCGGAACAATTGTTTGGCATCAGATGGGGTATGTGTGGAATGAAATCGCCCACAATCCGAAAACAGCACAGGCCTTGCTTCGGCATTTGGATCAGGGACTCAAACAAGGCAAGCGGCTGATCACTTTAATCGAGCCGGCCAATCAGGATATTTCCCGGGGCGCCATGCAGCTCCGTGAAGAGCTTTGCCAAATGGGCTATCAAGCTCTCTATCCCTGCACCCACAGCGAAGCCTGCCCCATGCTGGAACGTACCCGTGACTGGTGCTATAGCGAATGGGAATGGCAGCAGCCGACCTTGATGCAAAAGATCGACAAGATTCTCGACATCGATCGTCAGCGAATCGGCGCCAGCGCCTATCTTTTTGCAAGTCCAGATATCGCCATGGCTCTGCGCAGCTTTAAAAATAAAGAACTTGAGAATGAGACTGTGGTGGTCGGCCGCCCCTTGGATGAAAAATCGGCTCGCGGCAACACACGCAAGTTTAACTATCTTCTGTGTGGTAAAGATGGCTTGGATAAAGCTCCA
>JBGSRE010000102.1:0-3428 GCA_041737755.1 Oligoflexus sp. | reverse complement strand
TCCCCAGGCTTTTCAGAATCTTTTTCCGCATCCCACGTTCCAGTTCTCAATTTTGCAAAATACGTCATAGCCTATTCGGTTTAAGTTATGGAATTTTTAGATCTAAGGTGGAAGTCAGCAATCGGAGGCATTCTAGAGATCGCTTTAAATCGAGGATAGTAAAGAAAAATTGGTCAAACTTGCGAAAGCACCAGGTGGAATTGTGCGGGGCTTTTGTGAAGGTCTGGGGGCTGATCCCATGCCAAAGGACGGCATGGCAATCGATCTCCTGCGAAAATCGAAAATTCCTGGTGGGTGGGCGCATGGGTGAACTAATGGGTAAGCTCCTCTTATTGAGAATAATCTCCTCTATCAATTGGCGAGCTCGGCGAAAAGACACTCTTTCTGGCTCGCAAGCGCCGGAACCTAATTGACTCGAGTCCAGACCTCGATCACTTTTCCCGATACAAAAGAGCTGTTATCAACATCCATGACTATCTGGTCATTGGTATAACTCGTAATCAAGGTCGAGAAATAAATTCCGGTAAACTTGGCGACCAAAGCTCCGTCCCCAAAAACGATCAGTTTATTGAAAGTAGTAAAATTCGTTCCCGCCGTCATGGTCCGTAAAATACAGGACTCCCCAGTGACGCTGATCGTATCGAGGGCTGTGAGGGTAATGGTGCCAGTGCGTGGATTTTCTGGATTCACTCCCGCTGCCAGATCACTGTAAGAGCATGTGCTTTGCCATGTTCCAGGGAGTACGGAGGCCAGTGACAAGGGATTGCGTTCCGAAGACGTCACGGTCACTGTCGTGAGGTCGGAGGTCTTTCCTGCCGTGACATTCACTGTCACGTCTTTGATATAAAATCCTTTGGTGATCCGAATTTTATAGGATCCCGCTGGCACAAAGAGCAGACTAAAATTTCCATCGTCGCCCGTGCGCACAAAGAAGGGCTTACCCGGAATGAAAACATCGGCTCCGCTTAAGGAGATATTGGCATCAGCAAAGGCCAAAGTTCCTATGATAGCAGTGACCTCTTTCAGTTCATTTTGACCAATATTCAGCGTGCCTTCTTTTGAAACCGAGCTATCGCTGATTTCAATTTTGCGGCGGATGCCAAGAGCACGACCAGCACCATCGTCAGGTACTTTGGCTTGAAGGGTGTAGCTGAAATCTTCTGTTGTTGCTTTATTGGTCTCGTCAGCGAGACCGGTTGTTGCCTTTGAAAAACTCGAGTCAATAATCAACGCGCCCGCTGCGGCTGTTACCTCAAAGGCACCTTGGGCATCCGTTGTACCTTGAGCAACAATCACCCCATCATTGCGAATGATGGCAACTTCCTGACCGCTGAGCACGGCACTATTGCTAGCATCTTCGCCATTGGCAAGTGTTCCTGAGATGACCAAGGCATTGGTGGGAATTAAGGCTTTTTCTTCCGTTGGAGCAACGTTGTTATTTATGATTTGTTCTGTGGTATCTCCTGAACAACCCGCCAGCAGCCATAGGGAAAAGAAAGCCGTCCACCTCATACGCTGATTCATCAGTTACCTCCCTGCCATTTTTTCTGTAATCTTAGCATTTTAACTGACGTCGCTCCAGAGTACTTTTCCTTGCATCTCGGCTCCTGGGAATGTGAAGTCCTTGCCGACAATTCGAGGGAACTTTTTTCAGATCGCCCTTAAATCACTCAAAATCCGTTCCGCCTGAACAAGTCCTTCTTCCGTTGTATTCCACAGCTCTAAGCGCCAGCGCCTCTTCAATTCTACCAGAGCCTGACCCAGTTCCGGTCCGGGACGAAGTTTGAATCGAGTCATCAGCAGCTGACCGTCTAGAGGTGGCTTGGCCTTGCGGCGATGACCATAGCGGGACTCGAGCTTCTCCAATTCCAGGAGTTTCGGGGCCTCGGCTGGAAAGAGGACTTTCCAGAAAGGCAGTATCGATTCCAAAAAATCGCCGCCAAGAACTTCCCACTGGTCGATGGCTTCCAAAGCTGCTGCGGGTGATAGATCCAACTCGTGCCAAACGACTTCCAGATGCAACTGCAGCTTTTGCTGGAAATTTTTGGCCAGACGCAGCTCCTGAAAACGATTTCGAAGAAGATTTTGATCTTTGTCCCAAAGTTCTTTGAAAAGCAGTGCCAGTCGAGCAGCCGATCGCTCCGCTTTTCTGCCTATTTTTAAGGCATCAAGAGTGGGTATGAGGGAATCGATGGCGGAAATATCGAGGATTCTTGCGAGGACTCCGGTTTGGTCCATAGCCCTCAATGCGGCTCCAGCAAAGTCCCCTTCCAGAGTCACCAGCAACTCATGGGTGATTCTTTCTTGACTGACGATCTTCAATCCGGGGGCCTCCTGCCGGCAAGCCTCCAGAGTTTGCTGATCAGGCTCGAAACCAAATCGGGCCCAGAATCGAAAGAGCCTGAGGATTCGCAGGTAGTCTTCGCGCATGCGTTCCTTGGCTTCACCGACAAACCTCAATCGACCTTGTTTGAGATCCTCCTGCCCACCGAAGAAATCGTAAAGGCGTCCCTGCCGATCTTCAAACATGGCATTGAAGGTAAAATCTCGCCGTTCGGCGTCCTCTTCAAAACTCGATCCAAAGGTTACTGTAGCTCGACGCCCATCCGTGGAAACATCCCGACGCAGACTGGTCACTTCTATCCCCTGACCGGCGATTACGACGGTAATCGTCCCATGCTCGATTCCAGTGGGAACGGCCTTGATGCTTTTCTGTTTAAAAATGAGGCATATTTGCTCGGGGAGAGCATTGGTGGCGACGTCGTAGTCGTGAGGCCTTATGCCGAGCAATCGGTCCCGCACACAGCCTCCTGCCAATCGAGCATCAAAGCCGCCTTCCTCCAGGGTTTTGATGACCCGCAGGGCAAGTGTGTAGCCGCCGTCCACTTGGTCAGGAGCGAGATCCCCACCCTTCTCCTGGCTTTGCTGCTTATTTTTTGAACTGTTTTCCATCTCGTCCTCCTCCCGATCGGCTTTTCTGATTGTGCCCGGCGGCAAGCCCTGCAGCCAGGGACTTTTTGTGCAAAATCTGGTCTTTTCGAAGTCACAGCACTCACCAACGCACCATTTTCATTGCTGCTTGCTTTATTTTACTCAACAGCAGCATTTTTGTGATCGTTATTGCATTGAAAACACTCATGATTGCCCTATTTTTAGGCAGAGACCAGCCCATCACCCAAAAACCCCTCCCAGGTGATCATAATACACCTGTATATTGGATGGTTTTTGGATGCCATATACTTCTATGATTACGGATAGTTACGAGATGATGGGGGGTATTATGATCATTCTTAGCCCCCGTCCAGGGGGCATTTCGCGGGAAAAGGCCTAAAAACAAAGGACGGACCATGATCTGCTTAAAACATGCACAGAAAAGCGGGGAGGCAGAAGAGATTTTCCGCGTTCCAGGATTCAAGCTAGAATCCTGG
>JBGSRE010000023.1:0-23366 GCA_041737755.1 Oligoflexus sp. | reverse complement strand
CTAATCAGGTTCTGACACTCCGTTCTATATCGTGACCATGCCAGCTCACAGTTCTGCTGATCGTCCTGAAAGCTGCTTCCAGGACCGATGAAAGCAAGCGTTGCTGTCAACATGGCGATCAATAAGAGGACAGTCAGCAGCCCCATCAGCCAGGGAAACAAGGGATTGGCTTTGGCCAAGCATCTTTTCATGCAACACTCCTCGTTACTATTCAGCGCTTGCTAAAAGACTTACTCTTGCAGCCTTGCTCCGTCCTCGTTTCAAAGGGCTCATTGAGCCCATGATCGATTTGGGCCGTGCTTATTCGGGGACAAATCGCCATTGTTGATTCAGTCCTCTGTGGCAATCATGCAGGATCAACTTCTTGCCCTGCTCAGCCAGTGCACCAGGAACGTCCAGACATCTGTTGGTATGACGATTGCGAAGGGTATGAAAATCGGATTGCCCGACGCGGCTCAGTTCCCATTCTTGAGTCCACCAGCCATTGGCACAAGCCTGTGTGACGACATAGCCGTTGTTATCGACTGCCAGACACTGGCCTTCCTGGTTTTCTTTCAGGACCACGAAATCACCATCGCGTCGATCCATCTGAAATCTCTGATTGGGCTTACCGGCATCCACCTTTGTATACAACTGCGCTCGACACCATTCCGCTTGATTGCGAATGGCCGGATCCTTGCAAATATCAAGGTAGAGTCTCGACTCATCGCTCGCCTGTTCAGTCAATTTCGACTCAATCATGGAGCCTGTATCTGGTCCCGCGCAGCTCAGATCGACTAAAGACTGTGAGGAGGAGTTATTCTGAAAGGTCAGATACTTAAGGCTTTCCTCGGTCACATCGATAGGAGTCCTGTTCTCGCTACCAAAGTGCTGCTGCAGCTTACTGCAACCCAGTCGTACCAAAGAAGTCTCGTTACCCTCAAATTGAACGTAGACACTCTTATTTGGATTCGAATCGTTAAGAACTCGAAAAATCTTACTGATCGCTGGCTTGGCCGCAGACGAGTCACAGCGAAGGACAGGTTGCTGCCGGGGCTGTGACGCCTCGAGAAGAACGGGATCAATAAATTGAAGTTCACGGAGCTGAGTTTTTATGCCAAGTGCAGTAAAGAGCGAGGGACTGTTGATCCCACATCCAACAGCAAAGCCCATACCACCTGCCGATACAACATAAGGAAAAGCCTGCGTGGTCGACGGTATTCCCGGCCAATCACCGGTATTGGCAACTTTCCAAACTTGCGACTGCTTATTTTTTATAGCAGGCATTCTAACGGATGGAGGTGCCGATGGAATGAGCAGGGTTCTTGCAAAACCTTCATCAGAATAGCATGACAATGGCTTGATCACAGGTTTGGGCGGAACTCCCTTCTCCTCAGATTTTTGAAGTTCTGCGGCGGGCACGAGGTTCGCCAGGCTACCCGCAGTGATACGAACAAGATCTTTGGTCTTGACTCCAAAGAAATCAAGTTGGTTCTGACAAGCTAATGCATAGAGCTCGTGGGGGCGACTTGGAAACTTAGCATAATGAGTTGTAAGTGGATCAGCGGCTGCATCCTCGCCGTAGAGTGCGAAAACCTGTGGCTTATCGCTATTATCCTGGCAATTGAAAGTAGGCTGAGAATCCAGCTTGAGTTCATCATAAAGTGCAGTTCCAGCTTCAACAGCATCCGAAAACATTGCGGCGGCGTTCGCATCTATAAAGCCAAATGCATTTCCTGCCTGGTTTATATTGCTGCCACAGTTAATGCGATAGCCTAGCTTTTTATCGTCTGAACCTGTGACTATAGCCGCAAAATCTGCATTGCTATCACCGACAAGGGGAACGATCGTGACCTTAGAATTGATAAGGCTCAAAGCACTTAAACTCGAATTGACTCGCGCTCCGCAGCTGCCAAGTAATCCACCTAAACCTAAAAACCAAAGAATTCGAAGCATGACTTTTTTCCTCTTAATGAGTTTGGGGTACTAAATAGTCTCAATATTCTTGAAACAGGAACCTTCAGCGACTAACTTCATCGACTTTTTAAAAGTCTCTAGCATCGAGGATGTATCGCAAGGCATTGCCGTTTGCAAGTCCACGTCCTGGCTGCATGGAGGAGGCTTCATTCCCATGTCAGCACGTTGATGATAGCTCCATGACAAAGCCATGACAAATACCTCAGATAATGGCTTCAGAGACACCTTCCTGACATAAAATTTCTAAAGTTCAGTCGACTGCGCTACCCAAACGAGTCTGAGAGTGCAGCCATTGTAAAAAAGATTTTGCATAATTCGCACGAACGATAGCGGCACAAACTTCGGGCTGTTTGTGGCAATCGTGATTCTTTGGACAACCTTTGAGCAGAGCAGTAGGTGCGCTGAATACCATGATAACAGTGAGTTACAGCTGGATCTGGATGCTCGTACAGCAATTGTCTGCTCAATGTAAAAAGTAAGTGCGGAAAACTGTACAGAAACATTGCGCTACGACAATTGACGAAGTTGCTACAGAAGCGTAAACGGCGAGGAACAGATTCATGAGGCTTTCCCAATCGCAATGCGATCGTTCCAAGCCAGCTCATCATAAAACGGAGAATCTATGTCTATCCACGAACCAGCAGGAGTGATTTAGTATGTTTAGTTTGTTAAGCACCAGCATCTTTCGATCAAGCGCCTTGGCGCTTGTATGCACGCTGACAGCATGGTCGGCGAGCTCCGCTGCCCTTGCGCAAGGGGTCTGTGAATCAGTCATGAACACCTGTTCAGACAACGATGATCAGTGCTTTGAAACTCTTTATGCATGCGGCAAGTACAAGCTGATCCTAGGTAGTTTTACAGGTGAACTGAAAGACCTTGGACTCAAGAAGCAGTATCTATCAGGCATTGCCTACCTAGGTTTGGCGGAAGGAGAACGTGCACAGAGTCTCAAGTGCAGCTATACAGCTTACGGTAAAACGACTCTTATAAGTTTTTTGAGCCGCGCTCAGGACAACTACCAAAAGACTGGCTCTTTTGGTGACGCCAATCTCATGCGCTATGTTTATAACGCCACAAAGCTGCTGCATGTCGCCAAGCAGCTGCAGGGTTGTCTCGAAGATGGCCACTCCCAGGGGTCCATCAACGCCTATGCAAAAGAATATGCTGAAGCTGGACTTAAAGGTCTGTTCATCGGTGGGCTTGAAACCGACAAAGAACTGCAGCAGCCCTTTAATCTCCTGATGGATGATCTGCGTGGGCTTGTCTCAGTGGCGTCGAATGTTGAAACAAAACTCGCCCTCTCACGTTTCGAGATCGAAGCTGCCGACAAACAGCTGCTCGCCATTCAAGATGATCTAAGCACATATATTGGCGAGATTGGCGAGTCTGGGGCAACCAGTCAATTCGCGGCGATCTCCGACCGACTAGGAAGTTCAAGTGATATCAATTCGCCGCTTGGCATTGTCGCAAGCAAAGAAAAGGAATTCAGCGAATTTTGGCAAGGCTGCGAAAACCGGCAAACCCCGGGTGATCCAGCCCCTGCATCGCAAAGCTGTGCTGATGCGTTTGCGAAAAACAAAGAAAATGCCATTAATCAGGCTAAGCAATTAAAGCAAAGCGCGACTGTCTTCTCAAGATTTGCTGAGTCGCAGTTTAAATTCGGTCCCAATTTCCAGAGATTTATTAATCTCAAAACCGAGAACGATCAAGAACGCTCGATTTCAGACATGGCTCGAAGGACAAAAAGTCTTTGGAAAAACTACGGCATCACTAAAAAAATCTGTCAAGAACCTAACAAATCATACTGGTACTGTTCAGCGCCGAGTGCGCAGGAGACACAAAAATGAAACTTAATCAACATTTCAACTTACGTTCAATGGTCCTTGGATTAATCTGCAGTGCCTGGTCTTTGTCGGCACGATCTCAATC
The DNA here is from genome assembly GCA_041737755.1 of Oligoflexus sp. Taxonomy (GTDB): domain Bacteria; phylum Bdellovibrionota_B; class Oligoflexia; order Oligoflexales; family Oligoflexaceae; genus Oligoflexus. Next base: position 19,481 of record JBGSRE010000023.1, on the reverse strand, counting down.
AGACGTTTCGTCGTCTCTAGTGAACTTTGAAGGGGTAAAAAGACTATGGGAACAGGCAAGCTCTGACGGAAAGAGTCTCGATATCTCGGGCTGGTCTTTTCTGGAAGACAGCGAATTTCCTGTGATTGTCGCTCCATCGAAGAACGAAGAGGACGAAGAGGATGATATATCTTTTATCAGTATCCGTCCCAATCCAAGCGCTGGCTCTACGGGCAGTCAGCCCGCTCCTAAGGCGGAGCCAAAGTCAACCCAGGTTTTGAACACCAGCCGATTGCTAGAATCGAAACGAGCCGCCCTCATTGAACGCCTCGCTCTTATGAAGATTTTTCTCAATCGAGCTGAATCTCTGACAACATTTAATTCGGGAAGTGAAGTCCAGAGTCTTAATCGCTGGAAAACTGCGGCTCAGATCGAACTGAGTCTCATGCATATGGCTTTGGCCTTTGATGCTACCCAATGGTCGGACAAATGCCGATTCATCCGTGAAGCCAATCAATACAGCTCAATTGCCAGCAATGTGACAATAGAACTGGATGAGAAGTGGAACGAGCTGCGCGGAAAACTCAGCAAGGCTGTAAGTAGTTTTGGTTTTGCGACCAAAACATCGTCTGTGAAGGGACCGATTGCAACAGCTATGGGTCTATGCAACAGCGCTCCTCCCCTTTCCAAAACTGAGCAAGAAGCTCGGGCCCGTGCCTATGTGAATCAGTTCCTGCGTGCTCAGGTCAAGGCCATGATCGCCGATACGCAGACAGCGATTCAGGGTCCGCAAGAAGCCTATCAGAAACTACAGAGTCAAACGGTCGCGGATATTCCAAGCGATTCCATTCTGGAATTTCGTCGGGACTTCGATAACGCGATCTCCAATCTCAAATTGGTCGAACAAGATATGATGCAACTCTATAAAGTTCCTACCAGGAGCAGCGATGAGCAATTGCCCCTCATTGAGCAACTCAACAGAGCCGATCTCAAAAAGCTCTTTGCAACTAGCCAAACGGACGAGGCCACGCTAGGCAAGCTGCTGAGCCCAATTGCGCAGGTGAAGACTCACATCGGCAGTATGCTTGCCGAAATCGAAACACTTGCCGAACTCAATAATGCCAAAGTTAAAGAGCACTGCTCGGGCCTTAAAGCAGCCTTTGAAGGCTGGAACCCCATTGAAAGAATGCCGCTGAAGTTAACAGAAGGGCTCGGAAATTGCCTCGCAAGCTCGGTAGCAGCGTTTGAAGCTGCAAAAAATCAAGCGCTTGACCCTAATCAGGCCAAGAATCGGGCGACTCTACGTGAAATCGAAAAACTCTCGGAATTTGTAACAAAATAAACCATAAAACAGAAAAAGCGGAATTGTCATGAAACAATATATAAAGAACCTCAGCACGATCGCCTGTCTCCTCCTGACTCAAAGCCAGCTCTTCGTAAGCCCCGAAGCATGGGCCGCCGTTGATGCTAGAACAGCTCGACTCGCAGAAGTCAACACTCTCGCGACCAAGCTCAAGATAGCGACATTTCGCGGATCACTGACTGAGATGAGCGAGAACTATACGTCTTTAACGACGATCCTCTCAAGCACCGAGAACGCATCGGCGTTAAGCGCCCTTTGTAACTACTTCTGTCATTACCAGCTGGCTAACTACCATCTGTTTCGTGCGACGGATTATCCCTATCTCCTTTCCAAACCGGCAACTGAGTCGGAAGCTGCTATTGAGGCCCTAAGTCCAGATGAAGTGAGGCGTCAGGCAGCGGACGGCATCAGCATCATCGATCGAGGCATTCGGAATCTTTATCGCCAGCAGTCAATCGAAGCCGACGATTCCGGACGTGCTTTCCGAGAATTTACTCGTCAAGCGGCGCTTCTGAACAGTCTCAAAGTTAAACTCTATATGGTGGCAGGGGATGCCTGGTATCAGTCCATCTCCGATGCCAGGGTCCGGTCGCTCGATCAATTGGTCACCAAAGAAATTGGCGCCAACGCAGCGGCGGCTGCTTCGCCTGCTTCTGAAACAAAATACGCAAGTGCAGCCTACGAACAAGCCAGCTGGACTCTGATAGAAATGCAGACGGATATTCCAGCAAGTGGCCCAGAATTTGCGTCTATCAGAAGCGACATAGCTGTGCTCACTCAGGATATCGAGACTCGGCTCAAATCTCTTCGTAAGGGACATCTCTTTATCAATATTGATCCCGAGGCCTTTACCAATATTTCTGTAAACGAACTTCAAGCCTACCTAAAGTCTCTCTACGACAAGGTAAAAGACACCGAGTCCCAGCTCGACAAAGTTGTGAAGGAATACAGTGAAAAAATCAGTTCTCAAAGCGTTGCTGCTATTGAACAGAAGCGGATTATCCAAGGTCAATCCATGGACCTTAGCCTGCATAAAATTGCCGCTCTCGAAGCTCAGGCAAACTTGATCCAGAATAATTTTACGAAGGAATCGCAGAAGATCGAGACTGCCATAGACACCGGCGAAACCCGCCGCAATATTCGTCAAGTTGAATTTGAATTGCAGAAAAAGCTCACCGAGTACGATAACGCCATTAGCCTCATCAAAAGCACCAGCGAGCAAGATTTGCTGGCGATGAGTAAAGCAAGTCAGGAGGATCGCCGCCAGGAGCTCCGCTGGCTGATCGACTACACTCTTGCGACATTGAATCTTGAACTCCAGGTCAAGTCATTTGAAATTCAATCGCTCGAATATGATAGGCAGATCGCCAATAACAAAGCTGAAAGAGGCAGTCTCGAGGAACGCATCAAGCAAAGGGAACTGGCTCGAGATGCTGAGAAAGAGAGACAATCGCAGGCAGAGTTGGAAATCCAAAAGCTGAGAACCAAGAAAGATTCCATTTTTTCGATGCGCCGGCAGATATTTGCTGCTGAACTGAGCGGAATAAATAATAGAAGGCAGTATTTTGATCTGCTGAAGCAGAATCAAGATAGCATCTGTACTCTTCGAGCTACCGTTGCTGACAAGCAGAGCGCGCTTCATCAGAAGGCCATCGATTGCATCAAAGGCGGCAGCTGCGATGATCAGCTCAGTCGTGAACAGTCGATCAAGGCCATGGAAACTGTCACAGCCCAGTCGCTCAATCAGCAGATTTCTGACCTCAAAACATTGAAAACGAGTATTGAAACGCGGAGAGATGAAGTCCAAGATCTGATGAATAAGCTCAAGAGCAACACGAGCATCAACCGGGGTCTGATTGTCACGGCGGAAGGTGTTTACGCGGCTCTTACCTTGCTTCCTAAAACAACTTTAGCTTTCGGCCTAGCGAGCTTCACAGCAACAGAGTGGGATTTGTCTCAGAAAGGTCGCGCCGTCTTGGATGCAGTGAAAGCGGCTGCCGATTATGACTTGGAAATGGATCAGATCAAAGTTGATATGGCCAAAACTTTTGGTGAGTTCGCGACAAAACTGGATGAGGTAAGCGCCGAAATCACGCGAATCACCGACGAAAATAAGAAAAATACTGTCTCCACTCAACTGGCTCTGAGCGAGTTGATGGGGCAAAAATTGGAAGCCCAGCTAAGGAAAGACGAAGTTACTGACAATGCCGAGATCGTAAAACAAGAATGCTTGAATGAAATTAGCCAGATCGACCGGGAAAAGGAAAACCTAAAGGCCGAAGAAGATAGAATTCAGTACACTCTCGACTGGGAAACTGGGGACAACAACCTCATCGACAGTGATATCGCGCAGCAGCAAGCTCAAATTGTCGTCACACTGAAAAATATGCAAATCATCGATTCCGAAATAGTCGATTTGCGAGCTAGCCAAGCGTCGCTGGTCCGTGACAGCTCTTCAATCGACGAGCTGAAGAAGATCGTCAAAGCTTCTGAAAATCGTATCAGCAACACTCGAAGTGAAGTGGATGCGATGGCTGAAAAATCAGAAGACGTCACTGGCATTATCAATGAGCTGAATCAAGAGATGCGCAGAAAGGCTCTCGCTATTCAAATTGGTCAGGAAGACGGTCTGAAGCAAGTCCTTTCACTCGATACCAAGGCTGCGAGTGCTCAGCTCAGCTCGCTCAATGTGGAGCTGCAAAGCAAGCTTGAGTTAGGATCGCTGAAAGATCGCTTTGCTAACACCCAAGCTGATCTCTTCACAAGCATTCAGAAAGAACGCGAAAATGTGGTCGAAAAGTCCAGGGAAAATCTCGAAATTGAAAGCAACAATCAGAGAAAGCAGCTGCAGATGTTTCTCGCCTCCGAGCAAGGCCTGGCTGATATCGTATCGGGTGTCCCCAACTTCATTGAGAACAAGCGTCGTTCGCTTGATAGTGCCAACTATGCCATCAACTTACTGCGTGGTCGCGTTCGAGCCATCAGAGCCTCTTCGGTCAACCCTCGGGACTCTGCTAACAGCGAAAATGCAGCTCCAAAAAGCTACTATCTGAAAAGTGGGGCTGACTTCGAGAATGCCATGACCGATCTCTGTGGTGACGAAATTGCATCCTGTGTCAACGGCCAGGGGCTATTCTTCGCCGAAGACGAGGTGATTGTGGCTGGCGCGCTGCTGACAATTCCGGTGAATTCTGATCTTGTGAGGACCTTGCAGGAAAAAGGCCGAGCAAGCTTTCGTATCACGCCGAAAGCCCTCTCAGATGTCGCTATGAAACAAAATGGTTACTTTGAAATCAGTTTGCCAGCCAAGATTACCGAAGCTTTTCCTAAGGGCTTCAACGCCAGCCTCCTCGGTATCCGCTTAGCATCAAGATGCAGCGCCAAGGTCACTCCAAAAATGGGGATTCGTCACATGGGGACTGGGAGTTGGTTTGAAGAGCAAGCCGGTGGCAACTTCGTACCCAAGATATTTGCGGCCGAACCTCGCTTCACTGTAACAGACATTGACCCTTATGATAACGCTTCTGAGCAAAGAAATTTCGAATTAGGCATACTTTATCCCTTAGGCGTAGGCGGGAAAACTCCTAGAATCCGTGACTTCGATAGCGTTGTGAGCGGAGCAAATTTCGCGCCGAAGTTCTTGGGCTTACCCCTCTTCGGCAGATATGAGTTGGTGGCACAACCGACCACTTGTCTCGAGGAGAGCCAGTCGCTGCAAATCGGGCTCATCTTTAGTCTCAGCGAATTTAGTTAAAATGAGCCGGCACCGCCGGTGCCGCTCTACCGTTCCCCAAGGTGGGTATAACTCAATGACTCTATTAAATATTATAGATGTATGGCGCACGTCAGCAAAAGTCAGGGAAATTTTGCAAAATGATTGCACCAGCTCTGTTGACCCATCGAGACTGCTAGGGTAATCCCAGTCTCATAAAGCACCCACCTCGTGAAGGTGGATTTTATCAAAGACTCGAAACATGAACCGAACAAATCGCGAAAGGACAAGACACAATATGACTCGATTAATCTACCCAAGAGGTTTCACTGCCCTGCTCTTCTGGGCCTCGTTTACGGCACAAATTCAAGCTCAGTCACTAGTAGCAGGAAAGTATTTCAGTGCAAATAAGAACCATATTCCAGATGATCTATTTCGCCCAACGAGCAAAATTGGTGGCTGCGACTTTGATGATACAGATGCCTTTCTTAGGGAGGACTCAACTAAGACACCAGAGGACCAGCGACTTTTTACTGGAATCAACACAAGTTTCCTAGTGGGACTTTGTCATTTCTACAAAGGCAGGGCCAACGGCAATGAAGAGGCCAATCTCGCAGCGGTAGGGGCTTTACAAAAAGCTCAAATCGCTGGCCTCCTGCCTGCGCAACAGAATCTCGCGGCTTTCTTTGAAGGCCTCACCCATGCACGCATCGCCCAATCGAAGCAGAGTGCCACTAACATCGGTATGCTGACCGATTTCTGTGGCGCCAGAGCTATGGCTTCTGCTGCTTTTGGTAGTGTAAACTGGTCGAGCGTATCCCTAAGCTACCAGTCTCCTCCTTCAATCAGCGTTATCGACCTTAACAGCCTTGTTGGCGAAATGTCTGCTCACTACCGAGAAGCGGGCATTTTTGACGAAAATTCTGATGCAAGATGTGCAATCAATGCGCCTATTGCTGACAAAAAAGAGTACGAAGCGGCCATCGAAAAGGAACTTGCACCAATCGTCGAAAAGTACTTCGGCCCCCTAGGCCCAGTAGGAGGCATGTTCAGCCGCAAAATCGAAAACACAGAAGCGACGATGGAAGGGGCTGAAAAAGATGTCGAGCAGATTCGAGTCGACAGTGAAAGAATCGATTCAACCTACAGGCTCTATAATAGAGAATTTGCGCCAGTAAAGTCGAAGATTGCCGATCTGGTCGGGATTTACCAAGGTGCCGTAGTCAATGCTTACCGCATTCTAGATGAATACACGCAATGGAGTGATGGTCTGTGGCTAGAAGAGACCAAGAGCAATGGCAATGTCGTCCGTATCGATCACAAAATTGATTTCAATTCAAAAGCCAGTGCCTTCAAAGATGAAACCCTCTGGCTTGATGCAAGCAGCACACCAACTGCAAATGATAAGCCCCTCCAGCGTATCAAAGACTCGATCGAGCGGATCAATGCCGTATTGAAGCCGAATACCGCCGCAGATACTAAAACACTCTGCGCCGTCTATTATTGCCAAATAAAGGCCAAGACTTTCTGGGTGAAGCTTTCCGAAGCATGCAAGCGCCCCAACTTCTCGCTCGCCTGCACCAGTGAAGGCGAAAAAGCCATCGCTGCCGTTTGTCAGAACGCAGGGATCGAGGATCTAAGTGGCAAGCTCTTGGGCAAAGACGAAATGGACCGTTGTGCTCAACGCTATCTTAGTCAGAATTAACCATCAAACCCTAAGGAATATTTCATGAGTACCGGATTATTGAGTCGTGTGATCCTAATAAAAGCAATCGTAGCGCTGTCCCTCTGGGGCCACGGCTGCTCGAAAGCAAATGAATCTCTCGTTAGCTCAAGCTCTATGAAGGAAAGTCTGCAAGCTCAGCTTATCGAGTCAATACGTGAAGATGGCATCAGTTATGAATATACCGCAATCTTTTCTGGCTCTGGGCCAAGTGATATCGCTATTCGAATGGATTGTGCGGATCGAGCATCTGCCAGCAGAGTGCTTGGTATCGATCCAACGACAATCCAAGCCATTACCCTTGAGGAGTTGGCTCTTTTCCAGGAAAAGCCGCTTATTCATATCTCACAGGAGACTGTAAAGGGCCCGGGCAGCCTCGGGCTGAGCTTGAGCTGTCAGCCGGATCTTCAAGGAGATGCTTGGAACATCTTCGTGACCACAGACTCCAGTAAGATTTTGCTGGCGCTTGATCAATCCAAAGGCCGCTACTTAAGCTTTTCCAGTACTTGCGAGGGATTGAAATCTGGTTTTGAAATTCCACGACTGTTTAAGGACCTTCGCACCGAAGAAATTATGATCTCGCCAGAGAAATTAGGAATCAAAGAAGAGTATTCCCTGGGCTGCGGTACCTTCAAGGCCATCAATCCAAGTTCCAAGAGTTGGAGTCTCGCCTATACCGATGAATTCGAGGTATTCTTGATCGATCGATCTGCGGCCGAGGTGACAGCGCTTCAAATCAAAGCACTCGACAAGGCATCGGCAGATCGGGTTGCGGAGCAATTGCTTTTCCCCGATAGTGATGAGGCAGCACTCAATGAATCCATCGTCCAACTGAAGGATCTCATGGGTATAGATACAGTCGAAAACTTTGCGACAGCCTCGGAAGTTCCTGGTGTCATAGCAAACGTTAAACTGGATCTCTGCGCTCAGACGTGCAAAGGCAGCTTCGAAGCTGAGCACTTCATTGGTGAATCAGAAGTCGCATCGCTTCAGGCGACTCAAGATCGCGATGTCGAGGGAAATCTGAATGTTGATTGGAAGTACCTGGCAGATCAACCTGCGCTGCGCTTTAAGCAATGCGGAAATATGGGGCTTCAGTCTCTGCTTGGTCTCCGCATTCAGAATAGTGACTGGACCAATGAGGTTCAAAGCAGCCAGTGGATCAAAAAGGTTCAAGAAGTGGCCAAGCAGGGCGAGGGCGTCAAATCGATTTCGTGTCTTAAGGAATCTACGGATGTTTGCCGCTTGCCTCCCATTTTGAAGCCGACTTTAGCAAGCAAAGCAAAGTTGAATGAGTTCTTATCGCTTGACAGCTGCAAGAACAAGAACGCTAAGGTTATTGAGCTGCGTCTGCGTTCGCAGCTGATACTTGATGCCCAAAGCTTGGATCTCAACCTAGCTGCTCTTCGCGCCAAGACTCAGAACACCGAACTTAATACCATCAGGATAATTGGAGAAACGCCTGCGGCTGCAATAGTGAGTCGCTTGAGCTGCAGCAACGGTCGACTGTCTTGTCCAGCTCAGCCCCCCCATCTCCTGCCTGCGATCCGCGTTCAGAGTGGAGTTCAGCTCGAACTCCGAGGCCTGAGTATTGATCGCGAAACGGCAGTCGAAGCCAATCACGCTCATGTCGGGATTGAAAGTCTCGCCGGCGGAAGGCTGCTCTTGGATCGAGTTAGACTTTTGACAACAACCAAGACTTTTGCATTTGACATCGGAGTTCGGATGATCCTATCCAAGGCCAGTATCATCGATAGTGATATCGTAGCTGCGCAGATAGGTGTTGACGTCAATGATAGCAAGCTTGTTATCTTTGATTCTGAAAAAGATCAAAAAAATTATATCAGTACAAAAGTCCTCGAGCTCAGTGACAAGAAGATCCAGTTCCCCATTACCGGTGACCCGACCCTTGATACAAGCGGGCACAGAGCCAATATACAAATGACTGGCCAGCAATCCGCGCTTTTTGTGAGAAACCAAAATCTGCTTGGCTCGACGGCTCTCCGCACTGCTGGCAAAGCCACTGCCCAGCTCAATGAAGTTGGTTTTTTTGGTCCTGGGCAAGTGGCAGGTCGGCAGTTTCAAATGATCAGGGATGATAACGGATCAGCGTCGATCTCGCTGATAGGGGGGCGGATCTATAATTATGATTACCTGCTCTATCTGCTTGGCGATGGGACTAATTTTTCGCTGGCCTTCCCGGAAGTGCTGCAATTGAATTCCTGCGGCGAAGACAGTGTGGGAAAGCAGTTTGCCTTTCTTAAGGATACTCATGTCGGCGGCGTGAAACAGGCCAATCCAATCAATATCAAGGTCAACCCCCGCGACAATCGTTGTGAGAACGCTCTATGAAACACTTAAATTTGAGATCGCTGTTCTGGCTAGGGCCGCTTGCATTTGTATTAACGATCGTATTGGTCTTAGGAGCTTTCTTTGATATGGGTAGCTACCTTTATCGCTGGCTGTTGCTCGAAAAGCAAACCATCCAGATTCTAGTGAGCGAAGATCCCGATCTAAAGGGCCATCTTGAGAAGCTTAAAATTCAGATTGAGCGAACCTACCCGAACATCGAGATAGAATGGTCAGGCATGCCGCCGCAAAGATTTCTCGAAGCGGGTGATGAACCTGTTCCCGAGGTTTTAAGTTCCGTTGATTTGGTTTGGGGATCCACAGTCCAAGGTAAAAAACTGATGAAAGCCCAGTTGGTCGATTGCAGTGCTGCTGAGCTGCTCAGAGAATCGAGCGATCCTGGACTTCAGGCTCGTCTTGTGGAAGGAGCGGGTCCACTCTGTGGTGTGCCCCTGTATTTTGCCGATTATCTGCTTGTTTACTATAATAAGAGCATTCTCCCGACGATGCCCAGCGACCCAGCTGAATTCTTCCAGAAACTAGCGGCCTTCCGCGATCCCGCTCAAGAACGCTTTGGTCTGGGGATAGGCGAGGATGCTTACTCGTTTTTGAGTTTTATCGGCGGAAAAGACTACTTTATGCCAATGGCAGACAAAACCCAGCGCCTCACCGAAGCTTTTGAGCAAGCTGGTGATCTTGCCTTCGGCCAGGATCTGACCCCACGACGTTGCTATGAAGACTGTCTTTTGAAAATGTTTGAAGAGGCACGGGTGCCCCTGATCGTGGCCGGTGAATGGCAAATGACCCATCTCAAGGCGCGTCTGGGAGATAGACTCGGTGTGAGTTCGCTCGCAGCCCTTACGGCTGTGGGAATCCCTCTCAAGACGCCTTATGACGGTCGCTTTCTGTTCAAACTCAAGTCGAGCCCTAAGCCTAAGCAGCAAGCTGTTCAAGAAGTTTTAGAGTACTTTGCATCGGCAGAGGCTCAGGGCCGTTTAGCAGATGAGATGCAAAAAGTACCGGCCCATCCAAGCTTGATCGATCAAAGTCGTGTGAGTGCATCGGCTAGTTATGGATTCGAATGGGGAGCCGTTCGTCAAAGTTTTTTGGATCTGTCTCCCGAATCTAGACAGCAAACTTTAGCTAGCCTCGAGTTAGTCTTACCACGCTGGAAGCGGGGTGAGCTCCTCTCATCAGAAGCAAGTCAGCAATTCCATCAGTCTCAGGCAAAATAGTAGCAGTTATCTCAGGATTTTAGGCCTTTGCAGGAGCTCTGCAAAGAGCTCCTGCTTATTGTCAGGAATGTGTAAGTACTGTCTTTAATTTATGACAAACACTTTGCACCCCACCTCTTGAGTCCTTGGCCATGCCGCGCTAGAAGCATCTTCAGAACTCTACAGTCCCGAGTGGGCGCGCAATTCCGATACAATATGAGGCGAGCTATAAATATGAAACAAACAAGCTTTTTCCGAGTCCTCCAGCAGCACCAGAAGATTGCCTGTGTCTTAGCCACAATGCTTTGCGTGGGGATCGCCTGGGGCGTATCTGGTCAGCCGTGGCGCTCGCGCATTCAGGCTGCCAACTCCCAGCAGCTTTCAGGCGTTGATCTGCCTCAATTGGCACTACAGGGCGGCAGCATCAGCGTCGATGGCCAGAGCGGCGATCTGAGCTATGTCATCCCTTTAGCAGAGTTGCCGGCTTATAAAGGGGCAGCACCTGAGCTGGGACTGAGCTACGAGTTTGGTACAAACGAAGGCGCAGGTCGACACTGGTCGATCAGTCCCGCATCCATACGCATGAATATTCTCTTGGGCAGCAGTGGGCTTTGGGGGCGCACCGAGAAAGGACCATTTGAACTTGGTGGAATAACTGGTTTGGAGTGGAAAGGCACACGCCTGATCTACCAAGGAGTCATGCCCGAAGGATCTGCCACGCATGACCTACGGCTCAGTGCCTATAATTTTCAGCTGACAGGAGCCGTGCAGAGCTTTGGAACTGAATCAAGCGAGCATGCAACAAGGATATGGTTCACAGATAAAGAGTTTTCTTTTTGTCTTCGCAGCTGCAGCCAGGCAGGTGGCAGTCCCATCACAGTAAGCTCAGGCTTTATCGTCCGCAATCCAGATGGTAGCATGGAAATTTACTCAGGCGATCCTCGTGTTGCCGAAGGTGATTTCACCGAGTATAGAGTCAAAAATAAGCTGCTTCCGCCGCTGATCTCTCGCTGGCCTCTCATCTATTCCATACCAGCAGGCGGCCATGAAATCCGATACAGTTACGAAAAGTTGGGGCAAGGAAATACCAGCTACCTCGTGGCCGTAGATTTTGCTGGCGGCCAATCCCGCTATGAATTCGAAACCTGTGAAATCGGCTCGACGCTTTGCCCTTTCGCGCCGGAGTCTGCTGCTTATCCGGCGGGTCATCCGAGCAGTCAACGGTTTCTCTATACAAAAATCATCGCCAGCTTTAAGGGCTCGATTCGTGATCAGTGGTGCCTCTTTTATCGAGGGCAGAATGCAGATGATCGTCAGCTATCAAGCTGGGGTCACGCACCCAGTTGCGAAAAGATCATCCCGAATGAAGCTGTCGTCGATCAACAGTCGAGAAATCCGTTTCTCCATAGCGTTCGTCGATTCGGGTCGACTGATGTAAATCTTCGAGCTGAAGAGCTGGCCCGGCACCCCGATATTGTGTTCACTTACGCTCAGCCGCAGCCCCTAACTTCGACTTTTGCTATCTCACAGCCAGAGACACTCAAGGGCTTTAGTGATTGGCAGCTAGGCTATTGGCTGGATATCGATGGTGATGGCGATAGTGATTATTTCGAAGCTTCCCAGAACGTGCGCATTAACATCGGCCAGTCGAAGGCGGAATTAAGTGAAGCACGGGTCCTATCTAGTGCCATTCCCAATCTTGATTTCAAAAGTGGCCGCATGCAGTGGGCAGATCTGAATGGTGACCGTCTGCAAGACATTATCGAGTTGGTCGATGGGCAAGGCTTTCAATACTACCTTAATCAGGGCAGCAAGGGCTTTGCTCAGCCTGTGAGAGTAGCGGACTCAAATACCCTGGATGTCACGCTGAGCGAACTCGTGCAAGGCACAGCGTTCTTCACAGATTTTAATGGTGATAGCGATTCAGACCTCATCTTGCTCCGTGGCAACAAAATGCGAATACTCCTCAATCAGATTCGCTTTGGTGCCGGCTTTGACGCTCGCTTTCCCGAGTTCACTTTACCACATAGTCAAACCACTCTTCAGCAGCAGCTTGAAAATGGCACGTTTCAATTAGTCGATATGAATGCTGACTACCTGCCCGATCTCGTCTATACATCGACAATCGATAGTGGCTATTGTATCTATCCTCAAACAGGAATCAATCTCCTTTATCTTCGTAATTTAAAAGCTCCTAGTGAGCTATTCGCAGACTTAAACGAAAGCGAAAGTCCTTGTCAAGCAAGCTCAGGACCTGCCTTTGTCAGTCTGCCCAACTATGCTGGTGACTGGGTTTCCGCCGGGTCGATCCTCTTTGATGTGGATGGGGACGGTTTGCTTGATGTGCTTGTGCTCGACCAGAATGGTCGTGGCTTAAAGGCCTGGGTCAATAGCAATCGCAGCTTTCTCGAGCCGCTTACTTTCTCATTCCCTGATCAAGTGATCGCAAATGCAGACTTTCGTTTGGCTAAGACCGTTGACATCGACAGGGATGGTCGCCAGGAACTGCTTATTTACCTGGGGGGAATGGAAGCTCACGAACTTGCTGTGCTCGATTTTAATCTCACGCCAAGTGGAAAGTTGCCAATGGATGGAGGAAACCTCGTTCAAGTTGAGCTCTCTACGGGTCAATTCCATCGCATTCAGTATGCCAGTAGCCATGATGAGCTTGATCGTGATCAAGCTGCCGCGCCCGGAGAATCAGGTTTTGCGCCCGACTTTAAACTGATCGTCAAGCGCCTTATCTCAGGTCGGGGAAGTCTCCAATCAATTGATTTGGCAAAGCTACGCATCCAAGAATTCTATTACCATGAGCCTCTATACAGCCCTTTTTCACGAGGATTTATCGGCTTTGCTGCGAGTGAGACTCTCGAATTAGGCGATGTCTTTTCCTCTCCCTCCACCAGAATCTCAGGGATCACGGCCCAGACTTTCTTTGGCATTGCTGAGGGATCGGATGCATTGGTGGGAAAAATCAGAGAAACCCAAATGCAAAGCTATGTTCCCAGTGAGACCGCAATTGACGCCTGGAAAGACTCTCTTGAAGAGGCCTTCAGCGAGTCAGAAGGGACCCTGCTTTCAAGCTGGGCCCGCGACACAGCAGTTCCGCGGGGGATTGTGCAGACGATAATCCGTTCCACTTGGGAAAGTACTCTCGTAGAAGGCAATTATCCGAGCGGGGATAAGTGGCAAAAGACCTTGATTCGGCCCCTAGAAGTGCAAACTATCCAGAAAGATAATCAATCTACGGGTTCAGAACGCATCGGATCCATGGTCTATCAGGACTATGATCAAGAGAATTTCCCGGCCTGTATCACCAATAGTCGAGAGACAATCACCGCCATGATCGAAGGCCAAGTTCCTCAGACCATACCTGCTCATGCAATCGAGACCTGCTATGACTATGGAGTGTCTCGCCTGGATTTAGCACCTCTCGGTGTTCTGGATAAAGCTTCAGTCATCACAGTTACAGATCATTCTCAATCTCGGCCGCGCGATATGAGTAAAAGCCAGATAACTTACGACCCAAGCTGGGCTTTAGTGAAGGAACAGGTCGAGACAATAGCGATGGATACTGACTCATTGGAAGAGAAGACCAAGAGTCTATTGCAGCAAAGCAGCTCGAGCCAACGAGCCTTCGAGTTTAGCTATGATGGCTTTGGCAATATCGAATCGAGCTACGATTCTGAATCCTATTCCAGCGATGGGGTCAAGACAGCGATGTTCCGTCGGGTCTATGATGCAACGGGCCTGTTTCTGATCGCCGAAACCAATGCAGCCGGGCACACCACGCTTTACTGCTTCGATACGATTTGTCAAGAAGCCACACCCTCTCCTGTTCAGTTCAATAGCCAAGGCCGTTTGAGTCACACGCGCTCGCCACAAGGAGTCTGGACTACCTATACTTATGATGACTTGGGTCGAATCGAGGGCATTGCGAGCGAAGGTGGGCTTAGCCAGACCTACTCTTACAGCTATGGAAACCAGGATAAGCCTAGTCTCGTTATGAGCCAGCTGGAAAATAAAGCAGAATCCACGAGCTCTCCGCAAACAATCGTTCAGGCTCTTGATGCTTGGGGCCAAGCTCTGTTTACCTTGCGCCAGCGAAACGAGCAGGATTCTTACGTCGAAGCCTACTCCCGTTACAACAGCAGCGGTGATCAGATTGCCTTGACGAATACCTTCTCAATCACTGAGTTCACCCCGGAAGATATTTGGCAGGGAAAACAATTGCCCTCCAAAGTTCAAGAAAATGTGGCCACCAGTTTCTACTCATTTGATGAGCAGGACCGACTGCTCAGTATTTATATGACTAATGATCTCGAGACTCGCTACCGCTATCATCCCTGGGGGCGGGAGACTTACGCTGAGTACCCTGATGAAACGCTCGGTCGCCGCAGTCACAAGTCGTTTATCGTTGGTGTCGACAACGAAGTCTATGCAACGATTGATGAGCAAGGCTCCTTGCTGCGTATGGAGCGCGATCGCTTTGGTATGATCAGTCAGATGCATCTGCCAGGTCAGGAAAAACCGCGACGGTTCGTCCACAACTCCTCGGGTGAACTGTTGCTTGCTGAGCTGCCTGAAATCGGTACCCGCATTTGGGAACGCGATTCACGAGGTCGGGTTGAACGTATATCTGCCTACTCTACACAAGGCGAAGCCGTTCAGCGCATTTCTCAACGCTTCGATAGTATCAACAGGCTCCGTGAAGTGCATGTCAATGGTCAACTCGATTCGCGCTATACTTATGACAGTCTGGCAGATGGCGCCGTATCACAAGCATCTCTTGGACGCCTGCTTGAGATGGAGCATTGGGATCCACTGCAGAATCTCAATTCAAAAGCCCGCATGAGCTATGATGGATTCGGTCGAGTCATACAAAAAGCCACGACGCTTGGCGATCGCAGCTTTGTGGAAGAATTCACCTATACCAAGGAAGGTAGGCCAAAGGACGTCCTGGTTTCAGACCTGACTCAGCAGAAATCTATGCTGACTCGCTATCGCTATGATGGCAAAGGCCAACTGTCAGGAGTCGACATGCGCCACCCCGATAAGAGCGAGATAGAAGTGCTGGTCGAGAGTATAGCTTATGATCAGGCGGGCTCATTAAGCGAGATCAAGTTTAAAAATGGCATCAAGCAGGCACTTGTTTTTGACCCAACTACCGACGCCATTAAGTCGATTTCAACGAGCAGCCGTTTCGCTGGGAAAACTCATCAATGGCAGGATTTAACGTATAATCTGAATGGAGTAGGGCTGATCACCTCGATTGAAGACGGCCGCAGCGAGAGCCAGCTCACTCAGGTCGTCGATCGCAGCGCTCAAATGCGTTATTCACCGCGACTTGAGCTTGAGCAAGCCAGTCGCTATGGATTCCAATGGAATTATGCTTTCCGGCCTGATGGAATTTTGCAAGAAGCTGTGAGCAATCAAGAAAATTTAGCCATGGGCTCGCAGGCTCATCTCTTCGAAACTCAATCTGAAGCTGTGACCTATGATGACCAAGGCCAGATGAGCAGTGCTCCTGGCTTGACTGATGCAAAATTCGATGCCTTTGGCAAACTTATCCAAGTACGAAGCGAGGGTCGCTTGATTTCCTTTGGCTACGGCGCTGATGGCCGTAGAATCTATAAGAAAGTAGCCGAGGGTCAAGTTGAGTCATTGACTCTCTACCCTTCTCCTATGATTCATGTCGAAGCTGCAGGAACTGAGTTTTATCTCTTCCTCGGTGATCAACGTCTCATTCGTGTGCCAGCGAATGACTCCCAAAAATGGTACCTTAGCCTGATCGACCATCTCGGTAGCCCAGAAGTGGTTCTGGATGATTTAGGTCAGGCAGTTGAAGAATTTGCTTTCACGCCCTTTGGGCAAAAGCTTGCACTCAACCCCGATAGCGCTCACTCATCGAGCGGCCGAACTTCAGCGTCTGCGACCAAGTATCTCTACGCCGGCGAATACTTAGACGAGGAAACAGGTCTCTACTATATGGGTGCACGCTATTATCATCCGGGCCTAGGACAGTTCATAAGCCCAGATCCTTTGTTCCTGGCTCGTCCCGAGCTTTGTACAAGTAGCCCCCTGGAGTGCTCGCTCTATAATTACGCCGGCAATGATCCCATTAACTATTCTGATCCAAGCGGCACAGTCAAACAGCAGGCTGCAGGACCCCAGCGGGCAATTAACCGGGCCAAATGGTCCAGCGGGCAATTTGATAAGAAACGAAATAAATTTGAGAGGCTCCAAGGTGCGACGGCCAGCGGCCGCCGCAATGAGAGTACATTACTAGGAACATTTTCTAAGGGACAAAGAGATTACCGTTTCTCAGTCTTAATTGAAGGTCACCAGGGCAAACACATTGCGGGTTGGGATAACCAGAGGGCAGAGGGATCCCAATTCGATACCAAAAACATTGTCAGCCGAGGCAACTTCGTGGATTTTTTTTCGAAGAGCTTTAAAGCCATAATCGATGAGGGCAAGAGCGATTATGGCTTACTCCCAACAATGTCCGATGTCATTAAAGCAACGGGCACACCAGATAATTGGACCAGCCACGATCAAGGTGAAGCAACGAAATACATTGGGATCAAATATTCAAGCGCGATTGGAACCGACAGCGGGAAAGCGA
This sequence comes from Oligoflexus sp., assembly GCA_041737755.1. Lineage (GTDB taxonomy): Bacteria > Bdellovibrionota_B > Oligoflexia > Oligoflexales > Oligoflexaceae > Oligoflexus. The sequence continues at coordinate 2,513 of JBGSRE010000023.1, read as the reverse complement.
CCAAGACTGCAGTGTTCCAGGTTACACTGAAGGTGGATCGGCAAACTACCGCTGATAGGAGATATAATGGCAGTGCCCACCTTGTGAATCCACGTTATATTATCCATGGCTATCCCACTATGTCCGGCCGTTACGATGCGATGGTCAATGCAGTCGTAAAGCTAAATCAATAGCTCTTGAAGATTTTTAGGGCCAGTCTGCTGGCCTTGAAGTCGAAATTTCTTCGACAATCCAAAGCAGAACACTGAAGCACCTCATATGTGCGCGGACGTCATCGTCACAAGCGGCCAATTTCTGCTGTATTCGTCGATGATTTGGATGCGATAAGTGATGCTTCAATTCCACGCTTTTGAGCTTTGGAGTAGTTCCCTAAGGGTCTGAGAAAAGATCATAGTGTAGTCATCCTATAAGTTGTTGTGTGGAAGCGTTCTATTTGAAGGAATTCCAGAATCTGCTCGCCGCACGACGGGTCGACTCAAGCAAATCTTTACTGTGCGAGGTCTTTGCCATCTTTTTCAAGCCTAAGCCTCAAGGCGGGGTAGACGACCTTACCTAAAGCATTCTGAGGCATGGTCTCGAGATGAAGGAAGCGCGAAGGACGATAGATAGCTGACAAATCACTTGAAATTTTTTCTATGAATTCTGGATCAATGGGGGCGCCACCACTTGTTATCAGTCCGATGCCCTCACAGAACTTTCTAGGAAGAACCTGCAAGGCGGGTTGACGTCGCTCAACAAATATATCGACCCTGAATGGATGAAGGAAGCATGGAGGCGAATGAGAAAGGACGGTGCCGCAGGCATCGATCGGATGAGCACCTACGATTTCGAGATTGAGCTCGGAACAAACCTACCCATTCTGTTGGACGATATTAAAAGCGGCGAATACCAGGCTCCCCCGGTTCGCAGAGTTGAGATACCCAAAGTGGGCGATAAAAAGCGCTTGATTGGTATCCCAACAATCGGCGACAAAGTGGCCCAGCAAGCCATTTTCATGCGATTGGAGCCCGTGTATGAACAGGAATTCCTTCCCTGTTCCTTCGGCTTTCGAAAAGGAAGATCATGCCACATGGCATGCAAGGAACTTCGGGAATTTCTCAACAGAAGCCATATCACCTATGTTGTTGAAGCAGCAACTGGCTGCGAGTCGCAAGATCGAGCTGCGGATGCCGTCGCGTTCGCTAAGCCATGTTTGGATCGATGCGACAAAGTTTGAACGTGCTTGGCTGAATCTTCTCACTAACGCTATTGAAGCGGCAAAATCTACAGTAAGTCTGAATTACGAAATCAGAGGCTCGGACCTTTACCTCAGAGTGACTGACGATGGGCCAGGTATTGCGAGGGAGGTTCGGGCCAGCCTCTTTCAGCGAGGTATTACCGCCGGGAAAGAGTTTTGCCCTTCGACTCCCTTCGATGAGATCCTGCGCCGTGGCCGGACGCGCCTTGGCCTTAAATGAAGAAAAATTCAAGAAATCGCCAGCTCTAGTGGACGTATCGTCAACTGCGGCCTGTAAAAAGGAATGGACCATCCATTTCTATCGACAGCCGAAAATTCTGCCTGTTCATCCCAGTGATCCAGTGAAGGTGCGCATGAAGTCCTGGCTCCGAGCCCCCTTGTATTATGGTAAATGAGAAGGCGCCGCGAGCGAATAGGGATCTTAAAACAGGGTGCTTTGGCGAGGGATGCCCGCATCGCATCCGTTACATCCTCTTGCTTCGGACCATCTGGGAGCAGTTGAGCATTGATGAAGGGTGCAGTCTCAGGCTGCAAGACAGAATACATAGGTGCTTCGATGAGGTCCTCGTCTTGCACACGGCGGCGCCCGATGCTCTTGCCTAAGCGATAGTGAAAAGTTTCGCTTTTTAATTCTTTGAAAAAAAGCGAGCGATCTTGCCAGCAGCCCATGGGCAGCCAGTAGAAAAATTCTTCGCTGCTTAGCGGCGATTCTTCTTCGTTGCGAAGCGAATAGCTGGCAATAGTTTTCGGCATATAAAGTAGGGATGCCGCGTAGACTGAACTAGCCTGCAAAGCGGGCTTCTCAATCGATGAAGGGAAGCTGAAGCCAGATTCCAGGAGGAGGTTCAAGCTATCAGCGCTGGGTCTCTGCAGTTTAAAGAAGGGATTGCGATGATGCGGGCGGAGAGGGTTGAGGACTAGATTTGTGATAGCCATCGCTAGTGCAGCCGACCAGATTGCGTTTTCACTCGGCGAGAGAGTCGGACTGTAAGGCAGATCGATAATGCTTATAGCCTGCTCTGGGTCGGTTAGATCGTCCTGCACCATCTTTAATATGCTCATGACTTCGGTAAGTCTCGCGTCTAAGTGAAGAGCAGATCGGCACCTTCCAAGTAGGGTAGAAGTTCTGGTCTTAGTGAGTACTGCCTGAGAGTTGTCGAGAGTCAGCAAGTGAGAAGAAAGATCTTCCATGAGGAGCTCCTGTGCAAGCGTAGAATTGCGATGGCTCCTTAAGAGCAACTTGCATACCAAAGCCATTTGCTCGTGGTCTTCAAAG
>JBGSRE010001040.1:0-4864 GCA_041737755.1 Oligoflexus sp. | reverse complement strand
CTTTGGTCCTTTGTCTATCAATACATACTTGTAGATGCTGATGATCCTGTAGCTCGAAGACTAGTCATATCAGGTCTGGCGCTGCTGAATATCGGACTCACTTTCTTTAAGATCAATCGCAAAGCACTCACGTTCATTCTTTACTCTTCGATGCTTGTCATGACAATTCATTTGGGGTGGATCGCTTATCTCAATAATTTCCATCCATACTACCAGATGGGAATTCTGGTGTTGATTTGCGTGACTCTTCCCTTCTATCAAAGCCTTTGGGGAATCGCATCCTACACCGCTATGGGCAGCTTATCTTTAGGTTTTCTGCTTTACTTTACCTCGCTTCGAGAACTCTTTGTTTTCTACTTAGCTTATGCAACAGTGTGTATCGTGTCATCTTATGCCTTGATCACCCGTCTGACCTTGATCAAGAAACTCAACGCCAGCCGCGAGCTCTTTGCTGATTCTGCCGATCGAATCGAAGCCATCAATCGAGACATATCATCGATCATGGAAAACATCTCCTCGGGAATTTTCACGATAGAGTCGGACAAAGGTAAAATCGGCTCGCAATATTCAAAGAATCTGGAAGAGATACTGGGATTTACCATAAATTCCCAGCTCACGGTTCTCGATATCCTTGAAAACACTGATCTCGGTTCCGACAAGCTGGAACAGATAAAGTCCGTCATAGCCTTCATAGGGGAAGATCAAATTGAATTCACCTTGAACGGACACCTTTTACCTAAAGAGTGTCAAATGAGGCAAAAAAATGGTCGCGAGTGTTTCATTGAAATGGACTGGAGTTCGATGGTTAACCCTCAGTCGGGTCTATTGCAGAAGATACTGGTATCGATCAGAGATGTTAGTGAGGTTCGTCAGCTCCGACAGCAGAACGAAGAAACCCATCGAGAACTTAAACTTATTGCAGAGATCTTTGCTATTGAAAAGCGAAAGATTTCGCCCGCGTTTAATTCGATAAGAAAGCTTTTGGATCATTGTCGAGCGGAGCTAATCAAGAGTGATGTTATAGCCAAAGAATCATACCTCCTCATGTTCCGGGAAATTCATACCATCAAGGGTTTGGCCCGAAGTTTTAATCTAAGTACTCTAGCCAATGTGTCTCATAACGCTGAAGACCAGCTGTCTCGCTGCAGAACAGATCCGAGCTTGATATCAAAAGAATTCGTCTTGGAGGTCATAGGCCAGATGGAAGCATGCTTTCAAGACTACTCGCTCATCGTCACTGAAAAGTTTGGAATTCCATTGCAATCGGAAGAACATGTTTCCCTGTCTCGTGAGGAAATTGACTGGGTCATGGATCACCTAAAAAATGCGCTTGCATCAGGCGATACCTACCTCTTACAAATCCAGGAATTGCATGATTTTCTGATCGAGAAATCGCAGCATTCTCTGAAAGCCGTTTTAAGCGAACTCCTGGATTCAGTAGGCAATCTTGCTCAAGAGCTCGATAAACCTAGCCCTGAAATTGTCATCAAAGATTCAGGATTGAGTTTTCAAACATCGACTCACAACCTTTTGCAATCGGTTTTTTCTCACATGCTGCGCAATTCACTCGACCATGGCATCGAAAGCGCCGAGGAAAGACGTGCCATAGGCAAAAGAGCCGAAGGTTTGATTGAGCTGACCGTATCAGAAAGTAACTCGTCCCTCCACCTACTGATGAAAGACGATGGCCGAGGGCTCAATTTGGAGCAGATTTATCAAAAAGCCTGTTCGAAAGGACTTTTGGAAGGCAATCGTCGGCCGTCCCGGGAGATATTAGCGCAGCTCATTTTTCTTGCCGACTTTTCCACCAGGGATGTCATCACAAAGGTTTCGGGCCGAGGCATCGGCATGGATGCAGTTCAAGCTTACATCAAGGGCTTTGGCGGCAGCATTCGCATAGAATTTCTGGACGAAAGCCAGCAATGGGCACCCATTTGCTTTCACATCGTGCTACCGAAAAGTCTGCAAGCATCGCAAACAGTTAACCAGGCGGCCTGACAGACTGCATCGACTGACAGATTATGCGAATCTAAATTGCATTTGACATGGGGCCTTTGAATTCGATGGGATCCCCCTCTCTATGCAGCTGTCTGTAGCTTAGTAATAAGCAGACGGTACAGCGCGATTTCAAATTCCACTCCTTTCAGACGAAAAGTCCCAGCGGATTCTCACTGATCCTCCTCCAGATAATCGCGCACATCAGACGTAACTAAGATTTTCCCTGGCCTAGCTTGCCCCTCAATTCTCGATGCTATATTAACTGTATGGCCAACAGCAGTATAATCAGACCGCCTCTTGCCTCCAAAACTACCTACAATCGCAGGACCGTGGTGAATGCCAATTCGTATTTGGAAACTGTGTTTCTCTACTTGCAGCCATTCGCGATTAAGTTCAACGGCAGTAGGAAGTGCAAAGTTCACCACCGCTTTCGGCTATTTATGGGAATTCTAGTTAAATTGCCCCAATCTTCCCCATTCTTCCGCACAGAATCCCTCTTCTACGAAGTCAGAACATTGTGGTCATAGCTTTAGAAGACAGATATTTCGGTGTATTTTGATGGTTTTAGAGTCTTGGACAAAAGTATTGAATCCAAGCAGGGCCACGCTCAGACCTCCTCAGTACCACTCATCATTCGCGAGCCGCATTTTGACCCCGGCACGCGTAGGCGGAGCAGCAGGCATGCCTGTATGTTTGAGATAACGCGCGATCTGGATGGGATCCAATACCACGGCAGCAATCATAAGACTATGGTATGCGTCACTTTCGATTGAAAGAAAGTCTTCGAAATACTTATAAAAGCTGAGTGATCATAGATCATCGGGAATAGGAGAGTAAATAATTCTGAAAGCAGACTAGAAATAGGACATAATAAGCATACGATTATAACTTGACTTCCTAATATGAACTTTATGACGAATTGATGCCCTTCAACTCAACGGGCTTCGATTTTCGCTGGACAAGAATCTGACATTCGCAACTTATCAATGTCGCCACTTAATTTTATCGGTGCTTACGAGAATTCTTTAGCCACTTAATAGAACCTGCTGATCCTTAACGAAGCGTTTATATGCTAGATTGGAATTCTTTTTGAATACCTAACTTCTGTTGTGGCTGGTAGCGATCTGAGATTTTCTGAATACGAAGGAACGCTGGGGCTTTTGGATTGAGTCGAGGATAAGCTAACTCAAATTCACCCATATGGGGAGAAAACGTGAAGGATGTGACAAAAGTGCCGAGCAGTTCCTGGTTGAGAATTCGTCGAACGATGGCCATAAGATTCAGCTTGCATAATGATAGAGCCGACTTTGCTCAAATCGATGAAAACTTAAGGAATGGTGTCGAGCTGGTTGGAGCAACACCTTGGATATTGGTCTTTGCTATTCTAATTGCTTGTATCGGCTTAAACGTCAATTCTACTGCCGTTATTATAGGTGCTATGCTCATCTCTCCTTTGATGGGACCCATTATGGGCCTCGGATATGCCATAGCCATCTTTGATTTAGTCCTGGTGAAGAAGTCATTGCTGAACCTTGGAATTGCGACGCTTATCAGCTTCCTCGCCGCTACTCTATACTTCACTCTTACGCCGCTTGACGAAGCTCAGGCCGAGCTCCTAGCCCGCACATCACCCACAATATGGGATGTCCTCATTGCGCTCTTTGGCGGTTTGGCGGGTATTATCGGTGCCACTCGCAAAGAAAAAAATAACGTTATCCCGGGAGTGGCCATCGCTACTGCTCTCATGCCTCCACTATGCACAGCAGGTTATGGATTCGCTCATGGTAACTGGAGTTATTTATTCGGTGCTATTTACCTGTTCTCGATCAATACCGTTTTTATCACACTATCCACAGTGTTCATCGTGAGCCTCCTTCAAATGCCTCATCACGTAGCCGTGGACAACAAGGTCCGGTCACTCACGCGAAATGGATTGCTCATCTTGGCGGGAATCACAGCCATCCCCAGTATATTTCTTGCCTATAAATTGGTTCAGGGAGAAATATTCAAGAACAAGGCCGAAGGATTTGTCAGAAGTGAATTCCTCAGAATCTCTGGTACCCATATTTCTGAATTGAAAGTAGATACCAGCCGAAAGGCGATAGAGCTTTCATTGATTGGGGCCATTGTCGAACCTGATTTCATCAAGAATTTGCAGCAAAAGTTTGATTCGGCAGGGCTGTTGGGTTCGAAGTTAGTCGTTCACCAGGGCGTGGATAATCGGGTCGATGTGAGCTCACTCAAGCAGGAACTACTGAAGGATCTCTATCAGGGAACGTTGGTCGCTATCGAGAACAAGGACAAAAAGATCAAAGAACTGGAACAACAATTGGTGACTATTCGCCAGCAAGAATTCCTGAGTAAAGACGTTCTGTCTGAGCTAAGAGCCCAATATCCAGAACTCGTCGAGGTCACTTTCGGGCAGGGCCTAAAAGCGGTTCCAGGAGTTTCAGACGAGACCTCGCGTATCCATATGCTCAAAGTGGTATCCAGCAAGGCCATTACCAAAAGCGATCAGGAAAAGATCGAAAGATGGTTCAGAGCTCGATGCAAAGACCCTCATGCCGAAATTGCCGTCGAGCGACTCGATACAAAACGGAAGACTTGATTCTCAAATTTTACGAAGAGGACAGCGAGAAGACGCATCTGACACAGCATAAATTTTTTGAGTTCCGTTAATATAAAACAGACATACCTTCTTCTTCTCGACTGTTTCCTGTCGATTGCTTTGAAGTCTGTGAACTCCATAGGCTCAGGCAGTAGGAAGTGCAAAGTTCACCACCGCTTTCGGCTATTTATGGGAATTCTAGTTAAATTGCCCCAATCTTCCCCATTCTTCCGCACAGAATCCCTCTTCTACGAAGTC
>JBGSRE010001038.1:0-2878 GCA_041737755.1 Oligoflexus sp. | reverse complement strand
CATGCTAGCATTCCTCAGTGCGGAGCCGACGAACTGATGCGCGAGGCACGCCCCTGCAATCCTACCACCGGTATTTTCAAACTCTTAACCGGCCCATTCGTCAGCAATTCAATGGTTTCGTTGACATTCGCTGTCGCTGCGGAACCTTTCCAGCGGACCTGCAGCTCCCAAGCCCCTTGGACTGGATGGTACTGAACATCCAAAGTATCCTCATTGTACACTACTTTCTCAATATGCAAAGTTTGCTTGGAGGTGCTCATCACTTTTAGGCGGGCTACTCGATTTTCTCCCTCCTGGCGATCCACTTCCAATTCGACCAAGGGTGGCCGCACAGTGATCAATCGTTCGATCTTGGCTTGCATACGGAAAACATGCGGCCGATCTCGAGTCTCGTTCGTCAAAATTACCAGCTCCTTGTCGAAAACACCTGTGAAGTGGGTCGTATCAACCTTGACGATTAACTCCCCCTGTTGAGCTTTTACGATCTCCTGCCCTGCCTCGAGGGATTGAGAAAGGCATCCACACTGCTGATGCACACCCAAAATGCGGACGGAAGCGTCATTTGTTTCGGAAAAGACAAAGCGGAATTCGAGCTTGTCGCCCTGTTGAATCAAACCTGCGCTTTGATTATAGGAACTAAAACGAAGTGCACCGACCCCTTCTCGGATCGCTGCCGTAAGATTGATTTCATTTTCGCTGCCTAAAACAGCTTGGGATAGCGATCCTGGAACCAGCAGAATCAACCAACAAATCCTACCGATTTTGCTTAAAAAACTCATAGAACCCGCCCCCCAGCTCAACCCAATCATTCTTCCTTAGTAAGGTATCGACCGATTTAGGGATAACTCGAGGACGTTTATAGCCCGGCAATTTTTTCCTTCAAGACTTTGAGTTTACTGACCGATTTGTTGGGAGTCGGAGGAGGGATTTTCATGAGGGATTGGATTGATTTTATACTCAAGGATTTCTTGGCAATTTTTTCGGATTTCAGTTCGAAAGACCTGCAGTATCCCTTTGCCTTTGTTCTTTGGATTATACTTATTTCTTTAAAATTGCATGGCGTGGATCACCGCGATCATATTGCCGGTCTGAGTTACACCCTTTACTGCACCACCGTCTCTATCGTCCTTTTTCTGGCACTTCCTCAGGCCTACACTTCGATCGACGATATTGGAGTGCATGTCGCCTTTGTCAGTTTCATCATTGGTGTCACTTCCTATAAATGGTTCCATCGCAACGACAGCTTAGTTGTTGTAAGCAAGAGCGAAACCAATAAAAACAAAAAGCAGGATTTAGATCATGAGAAAGCCTGATTTTGATAGCCGGATCATTATTTTTCGCTCCCGACAGATGTCACTTTTGATGACAGTTGCTTTAGTAACAGCCGGCTTCACGGTCATGATTGTCCAAGGGACGGAAGCGGGCCTGGGGTGGCTTACTATTGGTGTTCCACTTTGCCTTCTCGGCAGTCTATTCGCCATCTTTCCGCCGACAGAGGAATGGGAATACAAGGCTTGGCAGGGTAAATCCAGAAAAGTCGAACAGCACTTCGATCGATGATCTTAGTTCTGCAGATGCAATCGCATTTCCTCAATCCAGAGATCCTTGCGATCGGCCGATAAAAGATCGGTCGGCCCCAGGCTTTTTTCGCTGGCAATGATAAAGACTGAAGGATGAGTTTTGGCAAGAGCAGTGAAGTCAAGCAGCTGCTGATTTTCCTCTAGCAAACGATCAGGATCCGACAGACTTAGGTTTTTGTTGAGCAATTGAAGATTTTCGTTCTGCTGAACGGCTAGGTAGACAAAGACTGATTTATCACAAGTGAACTTCAAATAGCTCTCATGACGAGCTGATAGGATATAGCCAAAATCAGTTTTTTCTGGAGTCGGACTTTCGACCTGCAATAACTTGGTTTCACAGTCCAATGAAGAGACTTCCGTCGTACCTTTGCTGACCATTTCGTTGGGCGAATGTCGAATAAGATTCATTTGCATAAAAAGCATGGTTGCTGCAGCAGCCAGAAACACTGTGGCTCCTGCCCGGACTGGAAAAGTTTTGCGTTGGAAAGGAATAACGCGCGCGGGCTTCGCACTTTGGATCAAATGAACAATTCTATCGGACACGCGATGCTCGGCTTCATCCAGCTCGGCTTCGCTCATTCGGTCGATTTCTGTTTCATGAATCTTCAGCAATTCCCGGAGCCTATCGGTATACTCCGGTTTTATCTCCATTTTTCTGACTTCCATAACAATCCCCCACTTCCTTGTCTGTCACCGTTGGAGCGTAAACTCCTCATTTGCAAGGAACACTGGGGGTGCCATGATATTGCATATCGCGTGAAATATACTTAGTCTCTGGCGCTTTAGGCGCCAGAGACTAACTATCGGATTTCCAGACCCTTTTCATCCGCCAATTGGATCATGGCTTGGCTGACGATCAGTCTAAAACGGCGCAGATGAGACAGAACGGTATTTTGGTTCATCAGCAAAGCCTCCCCTATGTCTTTCACCGTCTTCTGCTCGAGATAGAATAACCGGGCTACTGTGCCGCGAGGCTCGCCCTCATGCATTTGAATGAGCTGCCGAAGCAGAGTGATCGATTGTTCAAAATGCAGGGATGCATAGTCATCATCGGCGACCAGAATCACTTCACTGCCAACGCCATTCTCGTCTTCAAGCAGCGAATCGGTACCAGATACAGAGACCGTTCGCTTGGTCTTGCGGATCTCATTGAGGCATCGATTCCGCGCGATGGTCATTAACCAACCACTGAATGCGGCCTGTTCCTTGAGACTTTCCATGTTCTGCCAGGCTTGAATAAAAATATCCTGGATCAAATCATCAGCCATGGCATCTTGGAACTTAAAGCGTGAAACGAC
>JBGSRE010001032.1:0-9726 GCA_041737755.1 Oligoflexus sp. | reverse complement strand
GGCGATCTGCAGGCGAAACTTCATGAAGCAAATTTGGCTTTCCCCGTGACCCCTGACTACAACGGCGTGAGTATCGCCGGCGCGATGGGCACCGGAGCCCACAATAGCTCGCTACAGATTCCTACCGCGGTTGGTGATTGGGTCGAAGAAATCAAACTCGTCGATGGCCAGGGCGAAATCCAGGTCCTCTCGGGCGAAGCGCTCGATGCAGCACGGGTCAACCTAGGACTTTTCGGAATCATTTTTGAGCTCAAGCTTAAAGTCGTCCCGCAGTTTAAGCTGGAACGCCATTCCCAGAAATTGAATGACCAGAATATTGCAGTCGAAGCCATTGAACTGGCTCGTAACTATGCCTATGCAAAGTTCCATTGGTTTCCTAAGCAGGACACCTACATCATGGAAGCACTGAAGAAAGTGCCCATGACTACTCCTGGAGACTCTTTCAACAGCTCCTGGACCACGCCTGCGGTTGCCAGTGTGCTGAAAGTTTTCCCCTTCCCTATCGACGTTCTGAATTCCAGCAAGGCCCTACAATGCACCGCTGAAGCTCTGCGCGTCAAGACCTGGGCTTCGAACTATACAGCACTTCAGTCCGATGCCGAAAAACCAGTCGGCCTGAGCTATAATATGATCGGCGGCACCTGCGACGACGGCACTTGCGCCTGGGACCGCGGGATCAAGTCGCGAACCATCGAGGCCTCTTTTGATTTGAAAGACTTTCCAGCCTGGGCCCAAGACGTCAAGGAACTGATCAACCGCCGTCCAGGTTGCTTCCCCTTGCTCGGCATCTATTTGCGTTTTTCGGCCCCTTCCAAGGCATATTTGGGCCAGGCCTACGGCCATGAAACAGTCATGTTTGAAATCCATATCCCGCAATCGAACAAGCCCGCACTGGAATCATCCAGCGAAGTCTACGATGAGATCCTTCAACTGACTCTCGGCAAGTACCAAGGCCGACCGCACTGGGGAAAAAACACCCAGCCCTATTTCAATCAGCTGGGATCCCAGCAATATCCGAAATGGGATGAGTTCAAAGCCGTGCAGAAAACTTTCGACCCTGAAGGCGTCTTTGAAAACCCATTCTGGCAAGCTATTGGCACGGTCCAAAAGCCGTCCACTGTTGCGGCATGCGCTGTCAGCCGTGATTGCTTTTGCAGCCAGGACAAAGACTGTGGACCGAAGGCTCGCTGTGAGTCTGGCATTTTGTTTAGCGAAGCAAAAATCTGCGTGAAGCGTTAATATCTCTCCAGCAAGATCTCCATACCTTCGAGGGGGATCTTGCTTTTTCCCCCTCTCTCTTCCCCTCTTCTCAAATCTTTCCCCACTTAAGGCAACGGTGACGCCGTTTCATATGGCTCTTGCTTTCCAATAAAATAAAAAAGCCATCGCTTCCAAAGTGACTTGCACTCAAGCATGATTGTGCCAATGGCAAGACCGAGTCAGCGCCATTAATTGGCCCTGGGCTGACGAAAAGCAGAAAAAGTCTTGACTAGTTATGGAAGAGATTGGAAAAATGACGCAACTTGTGCTGAATGGCGTCCGCTCGCCGGTGACCCAGCTTTAGAGATGGGTTACCGCAAGGATGGCGCTCGAAAATGACTGATCTTGGTGATGGCTAGGCTTTCGCCGGAAGCTCAGCAATGGTTTGGAACACATTGACTTTTTAGAAGAGGAAAACCGATGAAACAGGGACAATCACTGCTCGCAGTAGCCTTTGCAGCGACAGTATCGCAGTTTTTTATGGCAGAATCCGGGTATGCAAGGGAAGATTTGAGCGGGATTCTCCAAGGGGCCGACTATATGGGCGGAGTCCTTGGAGCCATTATCGCGCTCTGCGTCTGTCTCGCTTTGGTCGGGCTTGGCCTATTGTACGTGAGCAAATCCAAATAAGACCGCAATGGCAGAAGTATATCCCTCCAACTCTGCCAACTCTCATCCTAGTAGCTTTCGATCGGAGTTGGATGACCCGGTTCGGGCTCTGGATGAAAAGGCAGTAATTCAGCGGCCAGACGTCTTATGCCAAACAATTGAATACCGATACTAAAGACCTGGGCGTAGACAATTATTTTTTGCGAAACCGCATGGATGACTAAGCCCGTTTGAGTCCGAACACTGGGGCCGAAGAAGAGCAGCAGAACATAGCTCGCGAGCAGGATTCCAAACCCAGCGAATGCCCACCCATAGATATTTGGATAGTACTTCGTTTTAAAAATCGCGATCATAAAAAAACCGGCGCTTATCAAAAACGAACAAAACAGCAGATAAACGAAATCCATATGAACCTTGCCAAGCACATCCCCCGGTGTCATAGCAACCCCGATCTGGCCCGCAGTGGCGATGAATCCAAAGAAGCAGCCGAATAGGGCAAAGATCCGTGCCGATTTTTGCAGAATCTGCCACTTCATTCGGAGATAGATGGACTGACCGACAGCGGCCATGATCATAGCACTCGCAAATATGATAGAGCTTAGCATATTGGAGCTGCCATCGAAGGTGGTCAGACGGCCAAGATCGGAGAAGAAGTTTTCCGAAAACCGGTATGAATCTGCGACCGGATTCGTCATCGTACCGCCTGGATACAAGGCCATAGCCACACATGTGAGAACGAGAAATCCAAACAGAAGGCTAAAAGCCAATCGCAGTTTTTTCTGAAAAGAATGGCAGTGAACCATACAAGCACCTCCAAAGTTCTTTTCGGATAAACGGCAATTGAGTTGTGCAAAATTTGATAACAAACGGGAATATCAGGTCTTTAGCGCTATGAATTCCAAGAAGACTCAGGCTGTGCGACCTTGACATTGGCCTGTGAAGCTGCCAACTACAGGCCTTTCTGCTTTTGCCTCTTGAGCGTATCAATCGCTTCTTCAATGCCATCTACCGACATCGGAAACATTTCCGGAAAGACCTGGCGAATCAGCTGATTGGACGGTCTTTGCCAGTACTGGCGAGGCTCCGGGTTTAACCAAACCGAGCAGGGAAAATGCTTTTTCATGCGTCTGATCCAGGCAAGGCCAGGTTCAGCATTCTGCTGAAAATAGTCGATCGCTCCGCCCACTTCGGTCAGCTCATAGGGTGCCATCGCCGCGTCACCGACACAAATCAGCATCCAACTGGAATCCAGTTCGTGCAGGAGGTCTTTGGTCAGGGTGCGCTCCTCCTGTTCCATATCTTCAAACAGAAAGTCATAGGGGCAATTATGAAAATAGTAGTGGCGGAATTCCTTGAAATGCACACTCTGATGCGCGGCTGAAAACAGCTGCTCACAGATCCGAGTGTGATAGGTCATCGACCCGCCGACATCCATCAGCAAAAGGAGCTTCAAATTATTTTTACGCTCAGGTCGAAAGACGAGCGAGATATCGCCGGCATTCTTGCCCGTGGCTTCAATACTTGCATGCAAATCCAACTCGTCGGGATGCCCCTCGCGACCCCAGTGTCGCAATTTACGCAGGGCCAGACCAATCTGCCTCGTGTCGATGATCACATCCTTGCGAAAATTGCTGAACATTCTTTTGCTAGCAATCTGCAGCGCGCTTTGATGCTGGCCTTCGCCGCCGACGCGGATTCCAGCGGGGTTGTAACCGCCGTGTCCGAAGGGGCTGGTGCCCCCCGTACCGATCCAACGATTGCCGCCGTCATGTCTTTCCTTCTGTTCTTTCATCCGCTCTTCGAACATTTCGCGGAGCTGGTCTAAATTCAGCGCCTCTAAGGCTTTTTTCTCCTCGTCGGTTAAAACTCGCGGCGGCTTTGCGTTCTTGAGCCATTCTTGGAACTCGTCCTGCATGGTCTCGCTGTAGCTGACACCTTCAAAAAACTCGGCAAAGCATCGATCATAGGCATCATAGTCAAGTTCAGTCCGACAGCAGATAGCCCGAGCGAGGTAATAGAATTTGCTGAGAGATTCGCCAGCATGCCCCCGCTCCAGGGCTCGCAGAAGCGTCAACCATTCATTGCTGGATACCTTGAGGCCATAGCTGCGAAGATGATAAAGAAAATCGATAAACATCGGTTGGTCCCTGCTAGAATCGAGATTTTCTACTCAGACTATTACGATAGGTTTGCAGGTCATTTTCTTTTTTCAGGAGCACACCCAGAAATGGCAATTCCTTTTCCACTTGCTTGGCATCGATGCCGCCGCGAACCAAAGCACCGATCCAATCAACGAGTTCACTCGTGGAAGGTTTTTTGCGGATTTCCGCCTGCTCCCGCAGCCAATAGAAACGAACCAGACACTGCGAAATGAATTTTGCTTCGACCAAAGGATGATGCACCTTCAGGATCTGCTTCATCTCTTCTGCTTCTGGAAAAGCGATATAATGGAAGATGCAGCGACGCAGGAAAGCATCGGGCAATTCTTTTTCTGCATTGGATGTGATGATAATGATCGGACGCCTTGAGGCACTGATGGTTTCACTTGTCTCCGCAATATAAAAACTCATGGCATCGAGTTCATGCAAAAGATCGTTGGGAAATTCCATATCGGCTTTATCAATCTCGTCGATCAAAACTATGCTGCGCTGGGGCGATTGAAAGGCTTTGCCCAATGGACCCAGCTTGATATATTTTTTGATATCCTGCACATCACCCGTGCCAAACCGAGAGTCATTCAGCCTTTGCACAGTGTCGTAGACATAGAGCCCGTCCTGGGCTTTGGAACTCGATTTCACATGCCAGGTCAGCAGCGGCAGCTGCAGGGACTCAGCAATCGCCCGGGCCAGAACAGTTTTACCCGTGCCCGGTTCGCCACGAATCAGCAGCGGTCTCTCCAGATCACAGGCGACATTAACAATCTCCTGCAATTCCGCCGATGCAATGTAGGTCTTCGTCCCTTTGAAAGTCTGTGCCTCACCCATAATTTCACCTTAATCCTTGGGATAGAACCCAGCCCGTGGCCAGATCGATGTGCTTTCCGCCCCATCATAGCCAGGGTTTTTCAAAAAGCCCAGCCCACGCCACCGCTTTCCAAGAGAACCGCCTACAAACTTGACGGCTCCCTGCTTCGGGTGGTATGTCATGCCATTCCTTGCTCTTGCGAGCTTCGGACAACACTCATTCTCTCAATTCGATGAAGTATGTCAGCCATTCCGAAAAAAATAAGCGTCGCCCCTATGGAAGGCATCACCAGCTTTCCCATGCGACTGTGGTTGCAGCTCACCTCCCAGCCGGAGGCGATGACCAGCCCTTTCCTACGGGTCACGCGAGCTTTTCCCGAACAGCAGCTGCCGAGCAGTTTTATCCCAGAACTTATGCAGCTTCGCGGTGTGCTCCCCTATCAGCTCACGCCCCAGTTTATCACCGGCGATCCTCAGCAGCTGCTGCGCGTTGCGGAACTCGTTCCAACGGCGATCTCGCCTACGATCGAGCTGAACTGTGGCTGTCCCTCACCCAATTCTCTTGGCAAATTAGCTGGCAGCGGCATGCTCAGCGATCCCGAACTCTTGGCCCGAACTCTCGAAGAGCTGACTCGAGAATTGGGCCCTCAGCGCCTGGCAATTAAAATGCGCATCGGTCTGGAAGACGATGCCGAATTCCCTGCACTGCTAAAGGCCGTCGCATCTTTGCCTTTGGCTCGATTAACGATTCACGCCCGCACGCGCGCCGATGGCTATCGAGGTCAGGCACGGTGGACGGCTATTCAAGCCGCTGCTGCTGCCAGCTCCACGCCCGTTCATGCCTCGGGTGATCTGCTCGGCATCGAAAGCTGGCAAAGGCTGCAGCAGATCGCGCCCGATATTCAAGGCGCTATGATTGGCCGCGGCCTTTTGCGAAACCCTTGGGTTTTCTCTGAATTGCGTGATGGATTGAAAACTCGTCTGACCCCGATCACCCTGATCCAGGCTCTCTTTTGTTTCCTGCTCTTGCATGAGCTGGCTTTGCAGCATCCTGAAAAACTCATCCATCGAGTCGGCAATGGTCGACTGGGCAGCGGCTGCGGTACAGATTTTAATGCCTGGGAAAAAGCGACGGTAGAGCTCACCAGTCTGGTCTTTGGTGTGCCCTTTCTACTTTTACACAGCAGTTCTTTGCAGTATCGAAAGGTTTCATCGGTGGCTTTTAGCCGTCTGCGCCTGCTCTGGACTTATTTGCAATCGGGTCTGCCCGCAGCATTTGCCAATTCTTCCGTGATACGGGCCAGGAAGGCCGAAGATTTTTTTGAACAACTTTTTAAAGTGGCCGAAGATCAGCCGGATTCGGATCTGGAAATTTCGCATCAAGCGGCTTGGGATACTCAATTTGCAGGGGCACGGGGCTGAATTAGCTCCCGTCTTTAATGAGAAAAGCGAGGCAAGATACGGTGATCAAATTCTACGGATACAAAAACTGCAGCAGCTGTCGTAATGCTGAAAAATTTCTGATTCAAAAGAAAATTGGCTATGAATTTATCGACATCACCCAGCATCCCCCTTCTATTGCGGAACTGCAGACGCTCATCACCCTTGCCGGCGTCGAGATCAAAAAGTTTTTAAATACCAGCGGCGAGGTCTACCGATCCCTCGGCTTAAAAGACAAGATTACCCAGCTATCTCGTGAGCAGCTCATCGATTTGATGGCGGCCAATGGGCGCCTGATTAAGAGACCTTTGGTCACCGACGGCAAAAAAGTGACTCTTGGTTTTAAGGCAGAAGAATTTTCCTCCTGGAAGGATTCTTAATCCAGGACTATGCTAGGCAGCCACTCGAATCGGGAGATCTTTAGTCCATGACCCATGCCCTTTGCCCCTGTGGCAGCCAAAAACCTCTGAATCAATGCTGCGGACTCTATATTCAGCAGGGCCTTTTGGCGCCCGATCCCGAGGCTCTGATGCGCAGCCGCTATACCGCCTTTGTTTTGAATGATTTGGCCTATTTGAAGAAGACCTGGCATCCCGAAACCTATCCCGAAGACTTGGATAGCAGTGAACCTTCGAACTGGGTTGGGCTGGAGATCTTAAATGCTCTGGAGGACGAGGACGAAGGCGAAGTCGAATTTCGAGCCAGCCTTATCTATGACAATCAGCTCGAACTTTTGCATGAGATAAGCCATTTTGACAAAATTAATGGTCAGTGGCTCTACCACAGTGGTGAATTTCAAAATGATGGGCAGCATGTGAAAAAAATTAGCATGAGTGCCCCTTGTCCCTGTGGCAGCGGCAAAGCTTTTAAACATTGCCACTATGAAAAGTAAATAACATGGCCTTGGATCCGATTTATGAGCCTATGCAATTGGGATCGCATATTGTTCCCGGTATATGGCGCTATATGCTGCCGGAAGATGTGCTTTATTTTCGAGTCGATCCAGAAAAGCTGAGCAGCTGCTTTGATTGTCCTCAGGTGAAGGCTCATGGATTTCATCCTTCCGTACGTTGCTGCACCTATATCCCTCGCGTCCCTAATTTTCTTTTGGGTATGGCTTTGCAGGATCCTGCCACATCTGGCCTCGTCAAACATTTTATCGAAGCTGGTTTCGCGATTCCAGAAGGAAGTCAATTTTCTCCAGAGCAGCTGACGCGATCCTTGCAACAATTGACCAGCACCGATCGTTCTGAACCCTTGATCGTCTGCCCGTTTCTCGACCAAGCATCCAAACGATGCCAGATCTATGCTTACCGCAGTGGCGTCTGCAGCACCTTCTTCTGTCTCCACGATCAAGGAGACGAGGGTGCAAATTTTTGGGAGCAGCTCCAGGATCTGGTAACTCAGGTCGAGACAGCACTCTCGCAATGGGCTTTGCAGGAGATCGGTTTCGATTTGGAGGCTTATTTCGAGCGTTTCAATGCGCTGGGTAAGCAACTGGCAAGAGGCAGTGATCCGTATAGCTTTGCCTGGTCGGTCGAGGCCAGACGGCACTTATTTCAGGCATGGTTCGGCCGGGAACAGGAGCTCTATACCGCCTGTGCTGATCTTATCATTCGCAACAAGCAGGATCTTTACACTCTTGCAGGGAAGCAAAAACTAAGGCAAACCAAGGGCTATGATCAAGCGCTGCGGCAAAGTTTAAGCGGACAATTTCCGGCTCATCAGATTGCCGAAGCCCTTCCCGAAGGCGATCCCGTCTCGATCAAGAATATTTGGTATGGAGTGCAACTGGCCCATAGGAATCTGCAAATCAGTCGCTCGCAGCATCCTTTGTAAGACCTTGCCAAAATTCTTTCATCGCCTGCACCACGGGTTCTGGCTCGTCTAGGTGCAGGTGATGGCCTCCTTCCAGTTTGATCGTCCTCAAAAAGGGAATGGCGGCAGCTCGTTCCCGCATCAGAGAATCCTCTGGAATGATGCTACGGGTCGCCTCAATATAAAGAGTCGGACAGCTAATATTTTTCATAAAAGCCAGGGTTTGTCTTTCACTGAATTGATAGCGCGAGGGCAACTTCAAACGCGGATCGTGTTTCCACATCACGCCATTGGCCATGGGTGCCGCGCCTCTTTTCGCCAGAGTTTCCGCACTTTCCCAAGCAAACTTGCCATTCTTTTGTCGAGCTCTTACGGCTTCCTCCCAATTCGCATAAAGCCCATTACGCATCATTCCCTGTCGGCTCCAACTTTGAATGTAGTCCTTCATTTTTTGCGGCGCTTCGTCTTCGGGCACACAGAATGGCCCCATACCTTCGATCAAAACAAGGTTCTGCAGTTTTTCTGGAAAAACTCCAGCATACAAACTGGCAATCACTGCCCCCATGGAGTGACCAATCAGCACAAAACGCCCATAGCCAAGAGTTTCGACCAGTTCATGGAGCCAGACGAGATAATAGTGAAAGTCGTAGGACATGCCGGCTGGAATCGACTGAGAATCGCCGTGGCCAGGCAGATCAATCGCCAGGATATCCAGCTCCGGCAAGAGTGTGCTGAGTGGCAAAAAACTATAACAATTGTCTAACCAGCCATGCAAGGCGATCGCTTTGACCTTTGCCTCTGGATGAGAATGAAAGCCTTGAAGCTCAAGCTGTGAATGCGGCAGTGTCAAGCGGATGGGTTGCATCGTGTCGAGTTCCTTGGTCGGGGTTCGCTGCTGATTTCAAACTTTTCCAGGATAAAAAGCAAGCCGATTGTGAACGGCTGAGTCTTTAACACAGCTATTTTCATGACGAGGACGAACCAATCTGCTGTTCCGTCTCTCGCTGTTGTTTTATAAAAGCCGCGATATAAGCTAGGCGAACATTTTTGCCAGTTCTTCTGCCGCGGCTTTCCGCTGTCGACCGAATTTTGCGAAGCGACTGTTTCTTGTTCACTACAAAGAAACATAACCTTCTGTTTTAATTCATTTATTATAAGGGTACTATCTTTGCAACACTCGCCACCATAGACAGCAACGCCAGAACGAAGGGTAACACACATGAAACATGGTATTCCTATTCTCTTGAGCATCGTCCTGGTCACCCATTGTTCCCAAAACCCGGGTCCAAAATCACCCGTGGTCCGTGGCAGCACAGCGGAACAGCCTGTCGTCCAAGAAAAGGGCCCTGGCTCTGCCGAAGCGATGCCAGTACCAGAAAAAAAACCAGATCCGAAAATGGATCCTGTTGCTCCTGCAAAAGCTCCGTTGCCAGCGGTAACTCTCTCCAAACCATTTCCGGGAGACACTTACGGCTGCAAGAATCCTTATGCGGCCCCCTGGGTTTGTGAAAATCTCACGCTCAATGGAGTGGAACAAGGATCTTTTCTGACTCTTTCGCGTCCCGGCGCCCGCTATCTCCTCGCCGCTCCTCACGGCTGGTTTGATGCTGGCACCGATGCCATCACTCATAGCATC
>JBGSRE010000952.1:0-7859 GCA_041737755.1 Oligoflexus sp. | reverse complement strand
CCAGTAGCAGCGCCAGAGCTGAAGAGGAGGCCGGCCAATCCAAGGTGATGGATGACGCTTGAACTTTTTTATTCACAGACAGGGGCAGGCCCCTATTCCGCTGTTTTTTGCCGCAAAATTCGCAGCTGCAGCATGGTAAATACCAGAATAACGACAAACAGGATGTAAGCGACCGCGGATGCGCGGCCCATTTTGAACTGTTCGAAACCCAGATCATAGATCAGCGGAACCATCGTTCGACCCGCATCATTCGGTCCGAATTTAGATCCTGCATAACCGGACCCCCCGCCCAGCATATAGATCTGTTCAAAGACTTGGAAACTGCCTATCAAGCCCATAATCAAAGCAAAAAAGAGCTGAGGCCGAATCCCCGGTAGGGACACGTGCCAGAACTTCTGCCACCATCCCGCACCATCAATCTCGGCCGCTTTGTAGAGCTGAGTTGGTATCTGCTGCAATCCAGCCAGAAATAGCAGGATGGTAAAGGCCAAACCATGCCAGACAGTAAGAGCGATGACGCAGGAGAGAAAAGTTTTTTCGTCTTTCAAAAAGAGGATGGGGTTTTGAATAAATCCCAGCTTGAGAAAGGCCGCATTCAACCAGCCCATGGAAGATTCGCGGTACAACTGAGTAAAAATCAAGGACACCGAAACCGAGCTGGTGATGAGGGGGGAGAAATACAAAAAGCGCCAGAACCTTTGACCGATCAGGTCATTGTTCAGAAGCGATGCAAAGAGCAAGGCCAGGGCAATGCCAGCGGGCACTGTCACGCTCACATAAATCATGGTCTTGCTGATGCTGCGCAGAACATTTTCAGGGTCGGCAATGTTCAAGGAATCAATATAGTGTTTCCATCCCACCCACTTGGCCGACGCCAGAGGCAGGATCGAATGATATTCGGTAAACGAAAGATAGAGGGAAGTAAGCATCGGTATAATGACGAAGACTAAAGCCAAGAGGCAAGGTGCTGCTATAAATCCATAGGAAGTGAGATAGGGCCTGAGATTCTTCTGGGTAGCCAGCATCAGTGCGCCCAAGACTATCAAGAGCACAGAACCCCATTTCAAATAATCCAGAATGCTGGATTGTCCTTCATATTCTGGCAATCGTTCGATGATATCGCCGTAGCTCTGCTGATAGCGCTGGCTTTCGTCCTGCAATCGACTCAATGCCATTGGATACTGTTGGCTATACTCTCGGCTGACTTCGGTGAGAATCCAAGCTTCCATAGCTCGATGCGCGGCCTGCCCTTCCTCATTGGCCATCCACTTGATGTACTGCCAGCGGGTCAGTCCTCGCGCTTCCGCCTCGCGCGTCAATCGCTGATTGATGGCTGTGCCCATGCGATCCAGAATACGAGCTTCCATTTGATCCGCATCAGGTTTCCCCTTCAAGTAGGGAAAGGATTGAAAGGTATCGAGAATGCCGCGCAGAGCCTCGATGATTTTTTGCTGGGACTTGAATTCTGGTCGTGCCCAGTATTCGGCTTGATTCCCATCCCAAACGGCTTTAACAGGAGAAATGTTGAAAGCCGAAGCCTGGCCTTCTCTCTCTACCCGATGCAGAATCATGTACTGCTGCGATTCCAAAGTATTGAGAAACTGCAGCCAAGCAAACGCAGCATTCTGGTGCCGGGACTTATTGAAAATCACATAGGACGTGCCGCCCATCACATTGATAGCCTTGCCTGCATCGGCTTTGGGCCAGGGAACGACGCCCCACTTAGCCTCGGCATCGGGGGCAATTTTCTGAATGGAACTGGCAACCCAGTTGCCATCTACCATCATGCCCAATGCTTGATCCGGCACATCAGAAAGAAAACGACCAATCGTTCGATCCGTCGATCCATCCCCAACCGCATCATGCAGATGCCAGAGTCCCAGCCCATGGGCCACACCCTTCTGATAGCCGGCCTTCAACCAATCCAGTTGAGGTTTGCCATCAGCACCGGCGCTGACTCCTGCAAAACCGAAAGGCAGCGTTTGATAGTAGAGCGACCATTGCTCGCCTCGAGTCCACCCATAGTGAAAGCGATAGCTGTGCCGCTCCAACACTGCGATGGCTGTTTGCAATTCCTGCCAGGTGCGTGGCGCCTCGATTCCCAAACGGGCAAACACATCCTTGCGATAATAAACAACGGCGGTGACCAATTCAGTAGGCAGGCCATAGAGATGACCGTTAAAAGTAAATTGCGGGAGCGTTCCTGGAAAGAACCGACTTTTGAGTTCCTCAATAGCCTCGGGAAAGGCTTGATCCAATGCCACCACACCGCCCAGTGAACCCCATTCCATGGGTGAGCCTAAATTGGCTACGCCCACATCGGGCGGTAACGCGGCGGCCATTGAAGTCAGATACTTCTGGTTAAAATTACCCCAGGACAAGGGTGTAATATCGACTCCAATGCCGCTCTTCTCCTGGAATCGGCGAGCCAATTCCTGATACATATTGGAGTCTTCAATTCCATTGCCGACAACCCAAAACTGCAGACGAGTTGGCGACTGCGCGAAGGAATCTTGGCCTATGATCAGCATCCAACTCCAGATGAGTATGTACCGAATCCTGTGTAACGACATTGATTCCCCTATCATGCGATGGATCATAAGTCTGTATGGAGTGGAGTGGTCTCTTCGCCAACTGTCGCTTCATCAGCGTACAAAAATCTTATTTATCTATAGAGTTCAAGTAGTGAGCGGATTTCAATCAAAATAGCAGCAATCCAGAAGATCGCTCACCATACCGCTTGGTTAAAAACACTTTGCTCTTTATCCCCTTCAGTTCATAATTCTGCAAGACTTAGTCAACAACTCACAAAAACTTTTTAACGCTGTCCTAGCTGAATATGTTGCTCAGTTACTTAAAACCGACATTGCACTATCATTTTAAGTTATTTTTTCTTGGTCTTTTGGTAGATAAATTACAAAATTTCGACTGCATCGCCATAAATGAAGATGTCTCCAAGTTTTGCTAAACTTAAGTGACTATAATTCGTTTGTAATGGCTGACAACAAAGTGTAAGAGGAAATTAAGTTGTTTTTCCCATAAAAAAAGTGGAATCACATTCACAAGAGTTGGGAGAAAATCATGAAAATAGGTATCGATCTCGGTGGAACAAAAATTGAAATCCTAGCTTTGGACGATCTTGGCCAGGAGCTCCTGCGTCGCCGCATCCCCACTCCTCGTGGGAGTTATGAGTCCATCGTCGAAGCCATTCGCCACTTGGTCGAAGACCTTGAACAAGAATGTCAAAGCAAGGGAACACTGGGCATCGGCATTCCTGGCACCATTGATCCAAAAAACAATCTTGTTAAAAATGCTAACACAACCGAATTGATAGGTTATCCTTTGCAACGCGATCTTGAGAAGGTTCTTGATCGACCCATTCGCATTGCTAATGATGCCAACTGCTTTACTCTTTCAGAAGCCGTGGATGGCGCTGGAGCCGATGCTTCGAGTGTGTTCGGCATCATTCTAGGAACCGGCTGTGGCGGCGGCATTGTCATTCAAAAGCAGCTGCTCGTTGGCTGCAATTCCATAGCTGGCGAATGGGGACATATTCGTTTACCCGACCCCTTGCCTTTCGATTTACCAAGTCCACCTTGCTATTGTGGGCAAAGAGGCTGTCTGGAAACATACGTTTCTGGAACGGGACTCAGTCGTGATTTCGCCTCTGCAACCGGCCAGCACTTACCCGCCCAAACAATCACCCGCATGGCCGATGAAGGTGATGCCGAAGCTTTGGCTGCGCTCGAGCGCCTGGAACATCGTCTTGCCCGCGGACTTGCTGCGGTGATCAATATCCTCGATCCGGATGTCATCGTCGCCGGCGGGGGCCTTTCCAATTGCCAGCGCCTTTATAAAAATGTTCCCAAGCTGTGGCGTGAGTATGTTTTTAGCCCCGAGGTGCTAACTCGATTCGTCCCAGCCCTTTATGGGGATTCGAGCGGAGTTCGAGGCGCGGCTCATCTCTGGAGTTCCAAGTAAGATTTGGCAATATTGGGGGGAAAACATGAAGAACATTATTTTTGCGGGGCTTTTGCTGGGTTTATGGGCATGCAATCGCAGCGACCCACAACCCCTTGGAGTTGTGCAAGACTGCGACAACGGCAGTTACTTCAGTTTAAAAGAACAAAGTTGCCAGCAACTCTGGGGCTACAAAGCCGCACGAGACAGCGAAGGATTTGATCGCCTGCAGATCGTCAATGGCATCACAGTACCAAGAAAAATTAACGGCCAATCCAATTTTGCGGTGGAAATTGCTTACGATATCAACCGTCAAAGCACCTTAGAAGTGGTGATGAAGCGCGTTGACTTTGGTCAAATGGGCAACGATTCCTTTACCGATTATCAGAAGTTCGTCGTTGAGCCCGGCCAAGGTTCCCAAACACTTATCCTCAAACCCAATCAGAAAATTCCCCCGGGACCTGCTGCTGCCTATCTGGATGGCCGTTGGTCCCGAGATTCTGGTTATGCGATTGAAGTGAAAGGTGGGGATCGTTATGAAGATGAAGACGATGATCAGCTGAAAGCCTGGCGAGTGGCAGGAATTCAGGTCGATGAGAAAGCACCGGATGACCCCGTCGGCAAGGATATCGTCTTAGGCGAACTGCTTGCTCCCAAAGAAGTCAACGGCTGTCAGCTGGTTCGCGTGACGCTGCCCGTCCAACGCTTGCGAAGAGCGGTGAGTTTTGATTTAGCTTTAAAGCGGCCAGGCACTCAGAATTGGGATGCCTATGGGGGGCAGACCATCGACATCGAAGCTGGATTTGAAGGTGTCTTGAACTTTGATTTTTTGACCCAAAACAAAGATGGTACTTGCGCTCCGACCGGACCAGCAGCGATTCCAGACGAAGGCACCAGAAATGCTCCAGACGCCTATTTATTCCAGCTTGATATTTTCGATAGCTCAGGCACAAAACTGGACATCAGGGATCGGGCTTATATCGTGCCCAGAGGATCCCTGCCGGTTGTTGTGAGCAATATCGGTCAGACTGGGAACTGAATCCCGAATATTGGAAATAAAACATGCGGCCATTGACGATTCGAACTCTTTATGGGTTCCTTGTATGGTTTTTTGTCTCTGCTCAGCTTCAGGCGCAAGTGCAGGAGGATGGGCGCCTTCATGGGCGGCTCAATATCAGGCTCGCGGGGGGACCAGGCGGTAGCGTGAGTCCTTGCCTTAAAACCCAAAGTCCCTACGATCTTCGTATCGCTCGGGATGATTGCGCGGAAACGGAAGGAGTTCTGGCCTGGTCTAAATATTTTCTTCGCGGCGGAGCTCAGCAAATTTGGGCTCGCGCTTTTATTGATATCACTCTCAAAGCGCCTATGGAGCGAGGCTGGGTCGATACCACTCAAGGCGATAAAGGTCTGATTCTCGGCAACCGAAATTTTTATGGCGAAGTTGGGAATTTTTGGGGCAATCGGGAAGTGCTTTGGATGGGCAATCGCAGCTACGATTACGAAGATCTCTGGCTGTTGGATCTGCGCATCCTCGATCAGCACGGTCCGGGCCTTGGTGTTTCCCAAATCGATGTCGGCTTAGGCAAACTTGCCCTGGCTTTCTTTCGGGTTAATTCGAAGAATGGTGGCCCTTCTCAGGACAGCTTCGATCTGCGTTGGAATCAAATTCCCTTAGCGGGCGGCTTCTTAAAATTTGCTCTGCTCAATACCCGCACGCTGAGTACCGATAGCAAAACGGGAGAAAAAAAATACACGCCCATGCGGGGATCACAGCTCGCCAGTATCTATCAGCTTGAGGACGAAGACAGCGAAAATAAATTTTTTATCCAGTTTGGAGAGGGGCTTTATGGTGGGAGCGATCGAGTGCCCTTCGATCAGGGCGGCGGGGCTCAGTTTAACAACATGGGCGAAGACCGAGATCCCAGCCTCTTCGATCAGAATCTTCCTGAGGATGAAAGAGCGGCCCTAAGCAAGTCGAAAGCCTATCGGGTTGGCAACCAGTTCATCCTTTATCCAGAGTTCGTACCCTTCTCTCTTCACAGTGCTGTGCTCTTTGAAAAAGTTGATTTCGGTGGCTTACTTTTCGAGGATGAAGGCGTCGTCTTTGCTAGACCCGTGATGGAAACTCGAGCCTGGATTCTAAAGCCCGTCTGGGATATGACGGCACGCCAGAGCTTTTCCCTCAGTCACAGCGCAGTGCTCATCCAAAATGGATTGGGCTACAAACGTCGATTGCCCGATGGCATCCCTACCGAAAATCGTCGACCCGTCGATCGTTCGCTACGGCGCAGCGAAATAGCTTACACCCTGCGGCCGCTCGGTTGGGGCGGCGGTACCGAAACCAAATTTTACGCCGCCTACAATCAGTGGAATTCAGAAACTCGACGTGACGTAACGAGCGGACCTCTGCAGCAAAAAACCTCTGGCTGGACCGGCGGAATAACCCTGGGATATTGGTGGTGATACTTATGAAAAAAATTCTAAGTCTGCTGCTCTTTTGGCTCCTATCGAGTCCTTTGCAAGCAGAAATCCTCGAAGGATTTGAAGGCAAACATAACTGGCAAATTGCAGATTGGGGTGATGACGCTAAAATCGAAGTCACGACCGAAGCTTTTTCTGAAGGAGAGAAGGCACTCAAGATCTATTGGGTTGAAGGCGCCCAAAGACGCGGCAAGGGTATGGTCCTCGAGCGGGATATCAGCGCCCTCAATAAAGACTTTTCCAGTCTGCGCATGGATATTCATCTCCCCGGTATTGCCTCGGCACAGGTAGCTGTGGCCATCGACACGGATGAATATTTTGAATCACAGCCCTTTGAATTGGAAAAAGGCTGGAATAAAGACGTCGTCTTCTTTTTACAAAGCAAGACTTGGAAAGCCAAGACTAACAGCTGGCAGTACCAGAGCCCGGTTAACCTGACGACGGCTCCCAAGAAAATCTATCTCATCTTCTATATGCCGGAGCAGGCCACAGGGTTTTTTCATTTGGATAACATCCGCACCAGTCAAGAGCAGCCGACTCAGACCAGCAGCGGCCCACAGGCAGGGGCGCAACCGCTTCGATCGAAGAAGAATCACTATCGCCCGAGGGAGTTGCCTCTTGAAATATTTATTCGCCCTTGAAGGCTGGCTGTTGGCCATAATCATGTTTCTCTCAGTCCCGGCAGAGGCTCAGGAATTCAAAAACTACTGGAAGTTCGGCATGAACTTGGGCTTGAACGAAGCCGGCGTGAGTTGCAAACCGATCAATCAACCAAGGCAGGCAGGGATTTGGCTCAGCGGGGCCAATGGCTCTTGTCAGGGAGCATGGTCTAGCATCTATAACCAATACATCATACGCAGTCCGTCGAATGAAGGAGGTGCTTGGGCTCGATTTGATTTTGATCTGCACTTGAGTTTAAACGGCGACCGCAGTGCTGCTGCCGATGCCATGAAAATCGGCAATTCCAATCTATTTGTCGAAGTCGGACAGCTCCTGCCCCTTGAATCATTGCTATGGATGGGCCGCCGAGGCTATCGCTGGGAAGGTCTTTGGCTGATCGGCATGACCATCGTCAATACCGAAGGTCCAGGTTTCGGCATTTACAATATAGATGTCGGCCAAGGCAGGCGAGCAGCTCTGGCCGCATTTTATACCGTTTCCAATTCGGGTGGACCGGCCCAAAGCGTGGTGGATTTCCGCTTGGAAGAGATCAGCCTTTGGGAAGGAAAGTTGGGCTTTGTTTCCAGCTATACGGCCAGCGGTGCTCGCGATGCTGCCGCGGGTACTCAAAGCTATGCACCCATGCATGGTTACAAATTCGCCCTTCTGCATAAGCGCTGGGCTCCCTCTGGCTCGCATCAATTTGCTTCCCTTTATGCCCGAGGCTTGTTTGGTGTCATGGATAGCACTGATTTTGA
>JBGSRE010000880.1:0-12248 GCA_041737755.1 Oligoflexus sp. | reverse complement strand
CTAATCGCATCAAATAATCGATTCCAGGCTCGCGGGGAATCCCAGGGAGCCATCATAAAAGGCACTGTCTCCTGCTGAGCCAGCGCAAATCTTCTTCCGGAAGCGGACACGAATATAAGAAAAACAAAGGTATCACCCTGTCTTTGCAGGCGATCCATTAAGGGTTTGGCCTGTTCGTATTCACCAGCCGAAGAGCAGAAAAAAACCACGGCTCGCGGCAAGGCTTGTCTTTTCTGCTGCCACTCTTCCAGAAGCTCAGGCAAGAGTGTTCGGCCTGCCAATTGCGGGCTTAATTTGGGAAAGAACCGGGCCAGGGGTAAGATGCAAAGTACCAGAATCCTCCAGAACCAATCGTAGAGGATGAAGAGACTTGAGCATTTCGGTGACTCAGATACTGCCATTCACGGTTTTTCGCTTCATGAGGGTTTTCAGATGATCGACAATTGGGGGTGGTTGAATCAGGCCGAAACACAGCTTATCGCCGAATCGACAATCCACCTGACCGTGTTTGGAGCAGGGACGACAACCGAGTAGTGAAGAAAAAGCTTTGCTCTCGGTTCGCCAGGGAGAAAACCCAAAGGCTTCGACCGTCGGGCCGAAAAGTGCTGCTACTGGAGTCCCGACAGCTTCTGCAACATGCAGCAATCCAGAATCATTACAAAGCAGAGCGTCGGTATCCTTTAAAGCCAAGGCCGTTTCCCAAAGACTCAGCTTGCCTGCTAAATTGAGCACAGGACCGGGCCAGTCGATACTATCAAGAATGCCCAAGGCACTCTCACGATCCTTATCGTTGCCGACAAACAGGAGACCTATCGACTGGTCGCGCATGTCCGGATCCTGCCGAAGATGTCGATTGAGAAGTTCCAGAATATCGCGCAAAAGGCTGATAGGGGCTTTCTTCGCTTCATGAGCAGCCCCCGTTGCAACGGCCAGCCAGCGACCGAACTTCAGCTCTTTTTGCCAGGGCTTCTGCCCGGCATCATGCATCGTCGGCAGCAGAGGATAGGCTTGAATTTTATCCAAACCATCCAGCATCTCGACCGGCAAATGCACTTGCAGTGCTTGCTTAAGTGCGCCCGTCATGATCAGATATTGATGATGCGCAGAGGCTACATAGGAGTCAGGCAGAGCTCGCCGCCGTCCACGGAGACGGGAACTGATGGTCATCGTTCCGCGATCGATGGACCTTTTGTAACAGACATAACTTGGAATTTTATGTTCCCGCTTTAAGGCCCGGCAAAGCAACTGGGAACGCAGATTGGTCTGCAGATCAACCACAAAGTGAATATCTTTAAGCTCCTGAACAGCCTTTTCTTGAAAATTGCTTTGATCAGGATCCACTTCGACTGTTTTAATTTCGGGAAAGGCACTCGCAATCAACTGCAGGGCCGGTTTTCGTCCGACCCAAGTAATCTGCACAGGCGCTGGAATTTGGCGCAAAAGATCCACACAGGCTGTCGCCAACACCACATCCCCGATACTGGTGGAGCGATAGAATGCAATTTTCATAACGGGCGAAGTGGCCGAAGGAGTAAACACGGCATCCCCTCTCTCTGCTTAGCAACATCAAGGCAAACGCTCGCCAAGGATCGGCAAGATACCAGATACTGAAGCTTCATTCTAACCCGTAAATCAAGCGCACAGCAGGAAAATTCGCATGTTTGACGCCTTTCTTGTGGTAATTGCCAAGCGCGGCATCGACCCGGCGGATTTTTCCCAGCGCTCCAATTGTTTAGCGAAGCCAAAGTGGTACAATGAGAGGGAAGCTCGGACATTCTGTCAGCACTTGGGGGTCGTACATGACTCATAAAAGTCAGCATGCTAAAGACAAAATTATCATTCGCCCACGAAGCGAGCGGAAACGCTTTCTCAATATCATCTATTTCATCGATTCCAATCGCACTCGGACCCTAAAGTTCAGCATTCGCACGAGCTACCTGACAATCGGGACTTTGATATTGCTCGTCAGTTGGTCGATGATAGCCAGTCTTTTGCTCCTGCGTGAACACGGCCTCAATACCGAGCAACGCGCCCGCAGTCGTAATCTGCTTTCGGTCATCTTCGGTTATCAAACTCGCTATGACCAGGTTTATGAAAAAGCCTATCCGAACAACGGTACCCCACTTTTGGCCACCGCAGAATCACCGGATCCTGCCCCCAAGCTGGCAGTCAATGTTTATCAAGAAGGTCAGAACGATACAGAAGCCCATGTAGATCTGCCGTCTGAGTCCAATACCGCAAAGCTCACAGCCATCACAATGGCCGCCAGAGCCAAAGCAGCAATTCCCCCTGCCCCAGCGGAAGTCACCGCACCCGATCCCAAAGAAAGAGCTATTGCCAATATCTTGGAAAAACTTCAACCCGCTGAGCCACCCATCGCCGTCGAGAACTTCTCTAGCGCGATTCACGAAAATACTCTGACGATCCGTTTTGCACTGAAAAACACCAATAAAGGTAACAAAGCAACGGGACGTGTGACGGCGCAAGCTCGGTATTTTGAGGATGGCAAAGAAGGGACATGGCTTCCAACTCAGGAAATCTCTAGCGAAGAACAAACCGATACGGGTGATCAAGATGATCCTAGCTCGGATCAGCATTTCAATATCCGATATTACAAGAACAAAGTCTTTCATTTCACCAATGCAACAAAGAGCGCTGGTCTTTTTACGGCGGTTCGAATCACCGTCAAAGATGAACAGGGACGCGCCAAGGACTTTACCTTTCCATTAACGAAAGAGCCTTTTATCCAGCAAAGTAAAATGGAACGATCGCCAGTTGATGAAGCGGAACCCGAAACACAGCAATGAGCCTCTCGCCTATCCCTCCGACCCACCAAATTTTTGATACAATGAAATAAAGTCACTTTCGGTCAAAGGGGGCCCTATGAGTCGATCCGCCCAACGCATGACAATCCTGATTGGGCTTTGGATTACGGCCTTGGGAGTCCAAAGCTGCCGCTTTTTCCAAGCCGAAGCCACTTTTAAAATTAAGGTCGTGGATGGATCGGGAGATCCGCTGCCCAACTCCCAGGTCATGATTCAAAAAAAGTTAATGGGTACCACCAATCAACAGGGCTCCCTGGAACTTAATTTGGAATTGCCACTCAACGAAGCGATTTTGGTTGAGATCAACAAGCCCAGTACGCAGATGTTCTATGCACCTTTTTTTGAAAGCTTTCGAGTCGCCAAGGGCGAGCCCAATCGTTTCAATATTCAAGCCATTCTTTATGCAGTACCCAAGAACTCGCCGGAAGTTCCGGCCGAAGACCTCGCCCAAAAAACTGCAGAAGTTCCAACCGAAGCGGCGATTGCTCCGATCGATGGCAATCCAAGCTCTACCGAAGATCCCGGACTGGTATCAGCCATGCAAAATCTCAACAACGACGGTATGGTCGGTCTGCCCTCTCCCAGTGATATGGCTGAAGACCCGACCAAAAAAAGTCCCAATGCCGCTATCGAACCTTTCGACCCTGAGCTTTCGGCCCAAAAAGCGGCCAATACTCTGCTGGACAATCCCGAACAAAGTTCAAGGCTCATCACTTTCTATACCGCCAGCGGCCGTGAAAATGTCACCGATGCCCGAATTCTCTATGGCGACCCCGAACGGGGTCAATGGCTTGAAGGCTGCACGACCAATGCCCGTGGTCGCTGCTCCTTCACCTTACCGGCGAGTTTTCGAACCGAGAATGTTCATCTCCTGACTCGAGCCACGAACTATCAGCCGCAGATTAAAATTATTTCTCTCGCCCATGGCGACAAGGTCCGGATTGATCTGATTCGCGGTCAGTCTCTGGAAATATTCGCTGTTCAGAAAAACTATCGCTCCATTCGTGGTCTCAAAAGTGTCGGGGTCAAGCTTGCTGGCAAAGAGATTGGGCAAACCGATGCCTTTGGCTATCTGTCCTACAGCATGCCGCAGAAGCCTGCCGAATCTATCGCAGTAACGATGGAAGCAACGGGATACCTGCCCAGTTCGATCACTCAAACCGTCAGCAATTTAGGTCCTTGGACTCTGGTCCAAAGCTTTTCTGGCAAAGAGGCTCCCAGAGCCAGGCTCCTGCTTTTGCCGTTAAAAATTCAAAATTCTGGCAGTGAATCACCGCAACCGAATATCATCATGTCTTGGGATAAAATTATTCAGGATGGCATTCGCCAAAATTTAATGAGTCAAGCACCCTTTATGGAAGCCGATTGGGAACGGATATCGTTGATTCTGGAGCGCAATGGACTGAGTTTACAGCAGTTGGGTCGACAGGGATGGAACCAAGCAGACCTGACTTCAGAATTCGAATGGGCTCTTCGGCCCACACTGATATTAGGGCCTTCCGCAGCTTTAGAACTCAGCCTGATCAATGCCAATGGTCAGATTCAAGGGGCAAGTCTGCAGAGACTGACGATCAAGCCCGATAGCCAAGCTCTGCGGGCACTTTTAGCGGTAGCGAGTCGTGATATCAGCAGCTTCATGCCATTTGAAGGGAGTTTGGTCGAAGCCGAAAAAGAAGGCTTTCGGATCAATCTCAGCCAACAATCTGGGCACGCTTTGAAAGTGGGGGAGACTCTGCGTCTGCATGGACTCATGGCTGAGTTCCCCAACACCCATTCCGGCTGGACTGACATTGGATCGGCCCGCGTTACCGAACTGGGTGATTCCTTCGCCCGCATCCGCGTTCAGGAACTCAAACCTCGCAGCACAGCCTCTATTGGCCAAATCGTCGTCCTTAACCGCAGCATGGAAGCGGGAGATAAATACATCACCGTCATCGATCAGGCCGATAAAAGACCCCTTGCTCAGGCGAACCTCTTTCTGCAGGACCAATGGATAGGCACTACGGATCGGCAGGGCATCGCCCGAATCGGTAGCTCAGCTGCAGGGCGGCGAGGCGTTCTGAGTGTGGTGCGCAGCGGCTATCGCATCCTGCAGGACGATTTCTCTTGGGTCGAAGGCAAAGACAAGTCCTTAGCTTTGCAGCGCTCCTCCATTCCCTTGCGGATCGAAACGGATCCGAGCAATGCGCAAATTAAGTTGAATGGTCGATTGATCGGTCGCAGCCCCCTTTATCAAAGCATCGATCTGCCTGGGCCGACTGCCCAAATTGAAATCATTCTGAATGAAGAATACAAACCCCTGAACCAGATCATTAGCTTTGATGAGGAAGGTTTGGATTGGAGTGGAGCCCGAGCTGTTCATCTGGAAAAGGACCTAAGGCGCGAGGCCAAGCAATTGATTCAAGTCGGCCGCTTGAGCGAAGCCATTCATTTGCTAGAAGCCCTTCCGGAAAGCCATCCTGACTTTTTGATCGTTCAGCATGAACTGGGAGATATCTATCTTAATCAAAGTCAGGATCCAATCAAGGCAGCGGCCGCCTTTCATCGAGTGACGAGTCGACCTGAAGTCGCCCAGTTTGTGGATAAGCGCTTTATAGGCACTTATATCAACGAGGCTATCGCTATCTATCATATCGGTGAAAAGATGAAAGGCAGCGATCAGGCTGCTGCTCTTTCCTCGTGGCAACAGACTAAGGACATGCTCGATCGCTGTGAAGATCAGCTGCGCTTTATTCCAGATGAGCAGTATACCCAAGCAGTCCATAGCCTGTCCTATTATCGGGCGCTGAGTCTGCATCGAATCTGGGGACTCACACAAAAAACGGAGGATCTTCGCAA
Source organism: Oligoflexus sp. (assembly GCA_041737755.1). GTDB lineage: Bacteria > Bdellovibrionota_B > Oligoflexia > Oligoflexales > Oligoflexaceae > Oligoflexus. The sequence continues at coordinate 6,585 of JBGSRE010000880.1, read as the reverse complement.
TGCGCATAATTCCTGGAAAAAATACATCGAGTCAACGGCTCTGGCCTCTCCCGCAGATAAACACTACAGCCTCCTGAAAAAAGCCGAACTATTCTATCGGCAGACTCAGGGACTCGCCGAGCCTAGCGAACAAGCAAGACTGTCTCAGCCTCAGCCGACTACCACCAAGGCTTTGTAAGAGGTAAGCATGAGTACTGATACGAGCGAGAAGAAAAAATCCGATTCGATGGAAGATAAGACGGCCGCCGCCAAGATCGAGGCCTATCTTCAAGGTCCACGTAAGAAACGGAAGAACTATGTAATCTTTGCTTTGGGCGATCGTTTCGACAAAGATTTAAGCTTTTCTATGGAAACTTCAGTAAAGAAAGATTACCCACATCTGGCTATTTCCAGTCCACGTACCGCCGACGAATTGACTCGACAATTTGGCAGAAACATCTCTCTGCTCGTCATCAATGATGAGTTTGCTGAAAAAAATATCGTCATGAATCTGATTCGTGCCTTAAAAGAAAAGCGAAAGAACGAAACCATTCCAGTCCTATTTCTCACTCGAGATGCCGAAAACCTTGTCCAAATTTATCACAGAGAACTGCTGCTCTATCATGAGTCTGACGAGTACATCGTCTATCCCGGCAACGCGCGTCAGCAAATTATGGCCCGCATTAAAGCCGGTATCGATAATCAAAACCATCGACGCAGTCGTCGCTATGCCGTAAATATTCACGCTTCGGTTTTCCATTTGAATAAAGATGCCATCCTAGAAGGCAAGATTGTCGATCTCAGCATGCATGGCGCCGTAGTCAGTGCTGACCGTGATATTATTTTTCGGCTTGGTGATCAGGTCAAAATCAGTATTCCTATTCATGAATATATTCAGTATGAATTTGGAGATTTCATTAAGATTTCCGCCAAAGTTCGCCGCGTCTATATTTCAGGGAATAAAGTCGCCCTTTCCTTTGAGCATGTGACCGATGACCAGGCTCATCTGATCGGCCAGCTTCTCCTAGCTATTGTGACTAAACAGTTCAATCGGCAGACCGCGCGTATCAAGGCCCAGTTCGCCGCTCAGACCGGTGAGAAGCGTCGCTAATTGTTGTCCATCAGCGGATTCGCAAGTTCTTTCGTAATCCCCTTGCCAAGCCATGCTTTGCCTGGACAGTTGCCAGATTAGGCATTAATTCGAAGGATGGCTCTGTGTTGCCACATACTCCTCCGTCTACAAGGCTCATTACCCATGCAAACACGACAGATGACCCAGGTTATGGTGAAGCTCATCAAGTGGTTGACCCACCCTATCGTTGTGTTTGTGGCTCTCCAAATTGTCTGGCTGGCTATCATTATTCTCTGGGTACTTTGGTTCCTCAGCCAACAGGAAACATTGACCAAGCTAAGCGGAATCATTGGCTCGAGTTCTAACATCAATCCGACGACGGGCATCTTTACCCTGGTCGTTGGCTGTGTCTTGCTGGGAATCATTCTGGTCGGTACGGTTGTGCTTTTTGTCTTCACCCAGATTCAAAGCAGTCTCATTCAGCAGCAGAAGTCCTTTGTTTCCAGTGTGACTCATGAACTACGCTCGCCTCTTTCCAGCTTGCAGCTGAGCTTTGAGACCTTACAGCGCCATCAACTTTCCGACGCGATACGAATCAAGATTTTTTCCATGGTAGAGAAGGACTTGGGGCGTTTGGCTCAGTTGGTGGAACGCATTCTCATTGCAGGTCGGCTCGATCGAGGGATCATCGACTATAAAAACCAGCAGGATGAAATTCAACTGCGAGAACTCATCTATCATGTCGCCGAACAGCAACGGCATATGGACGATAATCTCATGCAAAGACTGAAAATTGATTGCAGTGCCGAACTTTTGCTAAGAGCGTCGCGGCTTGGCCTCAGTCTTGTACTTGGGAATCTCTTGGAGAATGCGGTTAAGTATTCACCAGCAGGGGCACCCATTCGTGTGCAAGTCAGCCTGCAAGAATACGAGGTCTGGATCAGCGTCGAAGATGCTGGCCTCGGCCTTACGGCGGGAGAACAGCGAAAAATATTTCGCATGTTCCATCGCTCGCCTCGCGCCCAGAAAGCTGCTGTTCCAGGCACAGGTTTAGGACTTTACATTGTAAAATCCATCATTAACTCCATGGACGGAAGGATCTGGGTACAAAGCGAAGGAGTCGGTAAAGGCTCGCGTTTTACCTTTGCTCTTCCACGCGAAAGCATCTTGGCTTCCTGAGTACGAGAGATTAAGGTGAAGCACTCATCAAGGATCTCGACCCGGAGTTTGGCCTAGATACGTCGAAAGGACGTTATACTGGTATGATTACTGGACAGAAACACATACTCCTGGTCGAAGACGAACCTCATCTCGCCTTCAACATGGAGCTCAATCTGCAAGCCGAAGGCTATCGCATTACTCTGGCCAAAGACGGCCGGGAAGCTATTGATAAGTACCAGGCCGATGGCCCATTTGCGCTGATTATTCTGGATGTCAATCTGCCCGAAGTGAATGGTTTCGAAGTCGCGGCATTTATCCGGCAAACGGATAAGATCACCGGTATTCTTATGCTGACGGCTCGAGCTTCAGAAAACGATGTGCTGCAGGGCCTGGAAACCGGCGCTGATGATTATATGACGAAACCTTTCAGTCTGCAGGAGCTCTTTCTTCGGGTCAAACGTATGGCGGATCGCAGTGAGCTTTTTAGCCCGCTACGTACTCGCACTCATACGGCTCTTATTTGCTTTCATGAAGTCACGTGGAACCCTCAAACTTTCGAGTTGCAAGGACCACAAGGAAATTTCGTGCTGACGGCTTTGGAAGCCAAAGTCCTGACCGAATTTCTGGAGCATCCGCAGGAAGTTCTCAGTCGCAAGCATCTGTTAGGCCGCGTCTGGGGTGTGCATGGCAACGTTGAAACACGGACTGTTGATAATTTTATTATGCGATTGCGTAAATACTTTGAAAAGGATCCTGCACAACCTGAGATTTTGCAGAGTGTGCGAGGTCGTGGCTATAAATTCTGTGCCGATTTAAAAGAGGTGAGTAGCTGATGGAGCTTGAATTCGAAAAATGGCATGGCAATAAGAATGATTTTATCCTGACTTGGTTTGATCACGATCAGGTCGCTTTCGATGCTTTGCGTCGTCAAGCACCCGCGCTTTGTCAACGCGACGGCGGTGGCATCGGCGCCGATGGTATTCTCGTTTTGCATACAAAGACCGCACGCGATTTGATGCCTTACAAGCTTTCTATCATTAATAGCGACGGATCGCTCGCCCAGACCTGCGGCAATGGAATTCGCTGTGCGGCTCTGAGTGTTTTGACCCACCATCTCCAGGCTGAACAAAAAGTCGAAGTGCCGGATGCGATTACTCTCCAACTGGAAAGCAGCACAGTCAGTTGTCGTTATCTGGGTCGCTTGACTCCAGGTCGGTCTGGGCAACTGCCATTGGTCGCGGTAGAGATGGGTCATCCCATAGTGAATAAAGAAAACCAAGATTATAGCGAAGTGAAAACTATCGTCGAGCATAAGGCCAAAGAACTCGGCTTGCCGGCATTGGCAAGAGATTGGCACCTGGTAAGTATCAGCAATCGACATCTGTGTTTCTTTCTCGATCGTGTCAACCGTGATATGATTCGACACATCGGACCGGCCTTTCAAACGTCTTCGCTGTGGGATGGAATCAATGTTCACATCTGCGCCAGCAAAGTGGTACAAGATGATGATCGAAGAACTTCCGCGCAGGTTTTAAATCGTCCGATTGATGAACTTTTTGATGTTTTTGTGTGGGAACGTGGTGCCGGAGAAACCCAGGCCTGTGGCAGTGGAGCTTCTGCTATCGGCGCTTCCGCCTTTGCCTCGGGACTTACCGACCGGCGCAATTGGTTGGGCATCGATATGCCGGGAGGTCGTCTCTATGTTATGCAAGAGAATGCTTCGGATTCAGTCACGCTAGCGGGCCCAGGACACATGGTCTTTCGTGGTCGCCTCGTCATATAACGGGCTTTTTAATGGATGAAGAATTCACTCTGAAACTATTGCCGGTCATCAACACCCTGCGCGCCTATCACCGGCATGACGTTCACGGGCTTGAGCACGTTCCCCATCGGGGGCCGGTGATTATTGCCTGCAATCATAGTCTAGCAACTTACGATATGCTGATGCTGATGGCAGCTATATATGCTCATAACGGGCGTATTCCTCGATCATTGATCGACCGAGCATTTTATGTCATGCCGGGATTAGGGGAAATCATGGAACGCTTGGGTGGCATTCTCGGCTCGCAGGAAGCTGCCGGTTCTCTGTTGAATAATGGAGAAATTCTTTATCTCGCCCCAGGTGGAATGCGTGAATCTTTGCGTCCTTCTTCCGAACGCTATCAAATTCTCTGGAATCGCCGTCGCGGTTTTGCGCGGCTATCCTTGGAAACAGGGGCACCTATAGTCCTGGCAGCCTGTCCCCGAGCCGATGATATTTTCAAGGTCTATGACAATGCCTTTACGAAAATGGTTTATAAAAATCTTCGTCTGCCTTTTTTTCTGGCCAGAGGAGTAGGTCCGACCCCCATCCCACGTCCTGTGAAGTTGGAACACTTTCTCAGCAAGCCGATTCATCCACCCAAGATGTCCGAGGATCCTGCAGCATTCAAACGTCAGCTTTACCACTTTCATAAAAAGCTGATGGAGCGCATGAACGCAATGATCGCCGAAGGTCTTGTACCTTCGCAGAAATCGATTTTTTGATGCGAAGAATCTGGGAAAGTTTTTGTGCTTTTTTGCTAGGCATGATTCTTGGTGTGGGTTTCATTGCGATGATTTATCCACCGAGTCGTCAATGGCCAGCAGCGGTCCTTGAGAGGCGAGATGCCAATACAAAATCCGCCGACGCTATTGTTATGCTGATGGGAAACGTTCTGGATCGAAGTCCCCAATGTGCTCGTCTCATCAAAAAGGGCATTGCACCCATCGTCGTTTTCGTGGAAGCGGAAAAGGACGAACTGAGTGAGTTGGGTTACCGCCTGGGTGATGGAGAAGCCAGCTTTCGTTATCTTAAGAAACTGGGAGTGAAAGAAGAGTCGATCCTCTTCGATAGCAGCCTAGCCGTGACGAGTACCGCAGAAGAAATCAAAGCGAACTTCAACCTGATCAAATCAAAACTTCCGCAAGCCAAGCGGATCATCCTTTGCACCAGCTGGTACCATTCTAGCCGTACTCACTGGATCGCTGAAAAATTCAACAGCCATAACTTTGAGTTGAAATCCATTCCCTCCCCCCAGCCCAAGTCCTGGTATGGGAAGGAATTCGATTTTCTGATGGTGTTCAATGAATACTTAAAATGGGTTTTCTATCTCACCCACTATTAGGCAGCGAAGCTAAACGAACGAACCGTCATGCCCAGCTCAAATGCCCAGCTCAAGCAGCGAAGCTAAACGAACGAACCGTCATGCCCAGCTCACGCAGTGAGCGTCGGGCATCCGTCAAACTTTCACCCAAATCAGCCTTTACTCTTCGCCATCATCTGCTCCACGAGAGCTCTTGGCACCATCGGAGGCTTTGACAGCCATTGTCCTCCGTCAACAACCAATGTTTCGCCAGTAATATAAGCTGCAGCCGACGAGGCCAAAAACACCGCTGCTAAACCAATCTCAGCCGTCTCACCAAAACGTCCTAAAGGAATGGATTTCTTCATCTTCTCACCCGTATCTCCAGGGGAGAGTCTCTTCATCCCTTCAGTATCCCCAATTGGTCCTGGGGCAATTCCACAGACTCGAATGCCTTCCGGGCCCCATTCCGTAGCTAAATTCACAGTGAGCGCATCCACGCCAGCTTTAGCAGCGGAAACATGAGCCTGGAAAGGAGTTCCTGTGTAATGCAGAGTGGCAGAAATATTAATAATCAGACCTTTACTCGCTTTCAAATGCTGAAAACCATAACGGCACATATTGAAGGTACCGTTCAGATCGATATCAATCACAGTTTTAAAGCCATTAGGACTCAGTTCTTCCGGAGGACAAAGAAAGTTTCCTGCCGCTCCGTTCACTAAAATATCTAATCTTCCCAGCGCCTCTACAGTGGCCTCGATAGCAGCTTGGCAAGCTTCAGGACTTCTTACGTCACCACTCTTATAAAAAGTCCTTACACCCAGTTTACCAAGCTCCTGACAGGCTCCTTGCAAGACTTCCTCGCGCCGCCCCATCATCGCGATATCGGCTCCATGGGAAGCCAGCGCCTTGGCTACGCCAAAATTAATTCCGCTGCCACCTCCTGTAATAAAAGCAACTTTGCCTTTGAGGATATCGGATCGAAATGGAGAGCTTGTCATGTGGTTACCCTTTTTGCCTGTTTGGACTTCAAAACTGATCTTTGAGCAAGGGAACACGATACACACACGACCATCAAGAGAATTTTTTTGGACCGTGCTGCGCCAACTCAAAACTCCCACTGTGAGCTAGTTAGTCGCTGGCGCGAAATTGAAAATTTCGCGCAGGGACTATCCTGAGCGAAGCGAAGGATCTCGTGGAATCAGGTACTTATCGGCGAGATCCTTCGTCGTTTCACTCCTCAGGATAGTCTCTGGCGCTTTAGGCGCC
>JBGSRE010000868.1:0-6676 GCA_041737755.1 Oligoflexus sp. | reverse complement strand
CCGATTTCTTCACCGGCATCGTTGCTGATAATATTCGGATAGGCCTCAATCGTCAGATCGACTTGACAACGGCGCGAGTTCCAGTTGCAGCTGACTTGATCGATAAAGTATTCAAAGTCACCCGAGCACCAGGTGTCACCGCAGACATTATTCAAGCTATGCAGGAGTCCCTTGTATTCGACTGCGGAAAAGTCCTGCGAGCCAGGCGCTGAATACGCCATATTGGCTTTTGAACTCAGAATAGTCAAGATCATAACACAATGGAAAAGAACAAATTTTAATGTTTTCATGAGTTTGTATCCTCTTGCGCCGGCGCAAGACCCCTATTAAAGTCTAATTAAAATCGATTAGAGAGAGATAGCATAGAAGATCGCTTTGCCCCACAAAATTTCTAAAGGATGGGTGAAAAAAGTCGGGCCAGCATAATGAAAAGTCGCTTGATCCAGGATTGCTTCAGCCAAAAATTGCTATCGATAGACTTACTTTGCTCAAAATCCTGTTCCAGCATCGCGGCCACACTTTGCGCGAAGGATTCATCTGTCACCCAAGCTAAAATCTCGAAGTTAAGAGAAAAGGAACGCTGATCCAGATTGGGTGACCCAACCGTAGCCGTGTGATCGTCGATCAGCATCACTTTTTGATGCATGAAGCCTTTTTGATACTGAAGGACTTTGACTCCCGCTTTCAATAGACTTGCCGTGTAGTACATGCCAGCAAAGGCAACGAACTGATTATCCGTCTTGCCCGTGGTCAGGACTCGAACATCGACACCGCGCAGCACAGCCAGCTGGAAAGCAGCCAGCAGCGATTCATCGAGAACCAAATAGGGCGAAGCGATCCAAATCCGTTTCTGGGCAAGTTGCAGCGCATGAATGAACAGCAGCCGACAAAAATCCACCGAATCGGCCGGCCCAAAGACACCCAAGGCGGGGGTATAGAGATGTCCTTCAAAGCGCCCATTCACACAGTTGGAGGTTTCGGCTATCATTTCTGGATGAAGGGCAAGGAAAAGCTAAAGCGTGGCTCGGGCACTCAATATATGCACCGCAAAACAGACGGCTATCGAGAACAGGTCCTTGCAAAACTAGATACATATCATGCGTATGTTAACCTAGCAGTAATAGCGCAGGGATTGCTTTGCTACTTCGCAATTCATCATAGCAAGATCGTTTGGGAATCATTTGGGATGTGGATGAGTACGATTCGAAAAGATGTGGCTCCGAGTGAAGCAGTAATCGCTGAAGCCATGAGACAGTGCCTTTTCGAATATTTCGAGAGCAAGGATGACCCGCTTTCTTTCAAGAATTTTCTAGCGACAAGGGTCGAAACCGCGAGGCTGATTGGCCATCTCTTGAAAGCCGCCTAGAAATCTCCTGACTCTCAAGTAAATCATAATTCAAATTCAAAGAATTGAGTGCGTTCTAAAATGGCATCTGGTGCCAGAGCAGAGAAAACTTCTCTAGTTAACACCCTTTTAGCATCGAATTCTATGTTTACTATGTAACTTTCCGAAGCATCTCCCCCATATAAAGTTAACACATATCTTTGTCCGTTTTTCTTTAATTCAGCTTCATTGAGATCTGATAAATCAGCAAATGGAGTTCGGCCTACAGCGACATGTTTTCCGTTCAGCTCGATCGTCAAATTCACAACCAAACTGCAAGGAATTCTTGAATAAGTACAATTGTTTTCTCTTTCCTCAGATGGTGGAAAAGAAGATTTTGCAATTTTTAATCTCTTAATGTAAATGGTCACCTTAATAAGATCTGCACCTATTTTTTCCGACATCATGAATTTTCCCTCAGAGGGGATTTTTCTCGGCTTTTCTTTTCCGTAAAGTGAATTTCCAGAGAAAAGACCGCAGAATAGAAATATTGCAACAAATAACTTTACAAAATATCTGATTTTTTCTAAAAATATCATTCCGTCACCTTTAGTATTGAATCACCACTTTTTCCAATTCTGTTCCGCGCATCATTGCGAAGAACTATGCATCCTTGTGATGAGTTCATTCGTGAAAACATGCTGCGTTCTGAGGAGGGGCCTACTGGAGCGATCCGGTGGGTCTGCTCACCCAGCCAAAATCAGATCGTTGTTAAAGATTCATGAAACAGTCTGAGATCGAATGTTATTTATTAATTAGATATTTGTCTCTGAGTAAAAGGAGTTGGGCAAGGGTTTGAGTGTGAACTTGAAAAGTCTTAAGTTGCGTTACAGATGCATTTTGTATCCATTTTTCATCATAGAGTCGATCTTCTTCTTCGTACGCATCGAGAATTGCCTTAATGGATACCTTAGTGCTTGGTGGATCGATGATCTTCCATCGTCCCCCATTGAAAACAAGATTCAAATTTTCTTCAATTATTTTTTCCTGATCGATTGAAATAATTCCTTTGCCTTCCGAATGTGCCACCTGAAAGTATGATACTTTTGCTTTCCCAGAATTGCCAGACGTAAAAACACTGTTGATTTTAAAGTCTTTAACTATCACAAGCTTGTCAAAAGTGGGGTCAAATACCTTTGGATCCAATGGTGTTATATGCTTTCGAGCGTCTTTATAATTCGAGCTTAGGGTTACTAATTGTTTCCGATTCTCGAATTCGTCGCCAGCATATTCAGATGCGCAGAAAGCTTTGACTGCAGCATGTGCTAGTTGATCGGAATTAGAATTGCGGCTATCATTCAAACCTCCAGCGAACAGCACATAAAGTCGAAAAAGTCCAAAATATAGCACGATAGCAATGTTAGTTTTATTCTTGAGCATTGATCCGCCGCCTATTTATCATATCGATACCATTGTACGTTTCCTTTGGATTCCCAGTACTTGGTATTACTTGCTCCATAAGGTTTGCCACCTGGCTGATATGCTGTCCACACATTCTTGCCTTTCCCTGCGTTAGGATCGAAAATCAAGACATGACCAGGATAAAGACCAACATCGCCAACCTGAGGTATATTATCGGGAACTGGTTTGAACTTCGGGTTCCCCGAAAAGGTCGCGGTAGAGCTGTATTTGTATCCGAAGCCAGCGTTTTGATAGATGGACCAGGTACTACCCGAGCAGTCTGCACCATCTTTTGTTTTCCCACCTAAGACATACTCAACACCCTTCCAATTGCGGGACTCATCAACTATTTTTTGCCCTTCGTCGGCAGATATTGGTTCCAACCCCGTTTGGTCCATGAAATTTACGGGATCATTCCCCACATACCCATAAAGATTCCAGCCCCCATCCAGCTTAATCGGATCCTTATTCAACCACCGTCCCATGCTTGCATCATAATCCCGTGCTCCAAACCTCACAAGTCTCGTGACAGATTCATAGAGGGCACCGGCAAAGCCGAAGAGTCGAAATCCAGGATTGGAGTCAGATAGAATATTACCCCAAGCATCATAATTGACTTTTTTGCCACAGAACTGTTTGTCGTGTAGATCATAGAAATCGGACTTCCCGGGTATAATTTCCGGTCGAATCTCTGAATTTATTTGGCTGCGGTAAGGACACAGTTAATCCGGTGATACTTGAGTCATTCAATCAATTCTTCGATAGTGAACATCGCCGAAAATGAAACCTTCGGATCCATTCATAGTTCTGATTTTTAAAATAAGCCATTCTTTTGTCCCGCGCTCTTCCAAGATCGTAGCCTCCGCACCTTCTCTTAAGACTTCTACTACAGAGTTGTCCGACTTGAGCCCATATGGAACTGGTTGCGACATTAGCTTTGTATCTTTAACGATCACAATTCTAGACTCACGATTAAAAAGTACCGCCCCCAAGAGAGATATAACTGCAAAGATAATTATGAGTGGATATTTTTTTTTCCAAAACATATTTATTTATCGACTCCATAAGTCCTTATGCCTTGCAGCACAGCCGAGTTCATCAAGGATCGTTGAAAACCTGACGGAGTTAGGCTAGGAAATATACCTCCGGTACTGACCCCTACACTATTTAAACTTCGCTCAGTAGCCTGTGAACAGTTATTAAAAAATAAATTATACGCACCTGGGGAAGCTAGTTCTCTTGCTAGTCTTTCTTCTTGTTTTGAATCGAGCGACAGTACCAAACCAACTGCTTTGCCGCCATATAAAGTTCTTGTCTCGACATACGTGCTCGCCGAGTTTTTGTATACATCCATCTTGCCTGGTGTGAAGCTATATAAGGTGCCATTAACGTTTACCGTTACATGACCAAACATGCTTGATATAGTCGATCCAGGAGCCCAAACTTGGACTTCAGTATATAGGCCAGTTGGGTCTATGTTATTAACCGGATCATTGCCCACATACCAATAAAAATTCCAACCCCCATCAAGCTTAATCGGATCCTTATTCAACCACCGTCCCATGCTTGCATCATAATCCCGTGCTCCAAACCTCACAAGTCCGGTTTCCGAATCATACAAGCCGCCGGCAAATCCAAAGGGCTGAAACCCAGGTTTCGTATCCGTCAAAACCCGGCCCCAGGCATCATAGCTCAATGCCTGGGCAAGCTCTCCTGTAGCAGTATCGACGACCATGATGATGCTTCCCAGATGATCATGAACAAAGCGGTAGGTATTGCCGTCCATCTCCATCAGATCCGGGCTATGGGGACGGCTTCCGTAGATGAAGGTTGCTGTTACGACATTGTTTTGATCGAGCATGGCCACAGGACGCAATGCATCCTGATAGAGTAGCGCGTACTTGAAAGCACCGTTGACTCGCTTGGTCAGACGTCGATTGAGTCCGTCGGCTGTGTATTCGGTTTTGATTCCCGTGCTGGAATTTTCGATGCTCAATAGATTACCTAAGAGATCGTACTTATAGGCGAGGTAACTGGCATCGTTCTTATTGTCTTTTCGAGTAAGATTGCCATCACGATCGTAGCTATAGGTCCAGAGGGCATCTGAGAGAAGGCGGTTTTGGGCATCGTAGCTCTCTTGCCCACCGCTGGTGAGACGATTGCCGGTGTTGGTGTAATTATAGGCCGTGACATTGGTGCCATCTGAAACGGAAGCGAGGCGTCCTGCCAGGTCATAGCTGTACTGGGTAGCCTTGGAACCACTTCCATCCGTTGTTGTGATCGTTGTGATCCGACCCAGGCTATCTTTTTGATAAGTCATGGTGAGGCTATTGTTGGCACCGATGGAATATTTCCGCTGGGTGATCTCGCCGTATGGATCGTAGTCTTGATTAAGAACCGTATTACCTGAGCTTGCTTTTAGCAAGGCTGGGGAATTGGGGTCATATTCCATCGTTAGCTCGCCGGCCTGGGTGAGATCACCATCGGCATTATAAGCTAGTGAAATGGCTCTGCCATTGATGGCGATACTATTTAAGCGGCCCATCGTTCCATAGGAATAATCGATTTTGCCTTTCACCTGACCATCGTATGCGACCGAACTGATGAAGTTTTGCGTCCCAGTGAAGATTATTTTATCGAGACTCGACCAGCTCACAGTGTTGAGAATTCCCTTTGCGTGAGTATAATTGCGTAAAATCCCGGGGCCTGCGATCTTGGAAAGCAGACCGTTCGCTGCATAGATCCACGTCAGCGCACTGCCTGCTGGCGTAGTATACTTGGTCAGCTGATTATCCTGATTGTAAGCCCAGCGCCAAAGGTAGCTGGTGGCGTCGATGAGAGGTTCACTAAAGGATACCGGCAGATCGTTTTTGTTATTGCGGTAGGCAAATTTGCCCAGAGAAGGGTCAATGTATGCTCTTTGCTCCCGACTGCTTGGATCATAGGCAAACTTATGAACTTCGCCATTAGGGAGGGTATAGGACGCAAGCTTACCCAGACCATTGTAAGCAAATTTCGAAACATTACCCATCGAGTCTTTGACGGACGCAACATAACCTTTAGCGTTATAGGTAAAGCTTGTGATCCGTGCTCCTTGCTCGTGTTTTGTTAATTGGCCTTTGGTGTTATACGTAAACTTTTCCGCAGCATAGTTGCCCGCCTGCCATGATTTTAAATTACCGCGAGCGTCCAAAACTGTTTTTAGTATTCTGCCATTTGGGCTTGTATGGGTTTGAGTAAGGGTGCTGCGATCGAAGCTTGATGTGAAATTGCCAATTTTATCTATGCTTTTGGTTTCGCTATATTTACTGATATTGCCAGCGCTATAATCGATGGTGTAGTTGCGCGTATATTGTACCTCGGTATCGTCATCAGTACTTCCTGGAATGTAGTCTATTTTTTGCGATTTGGGGCTAAAAAGATCTGAAAACATTTCGTTGTTCACAAAACTTAATTGCTCCGAGGAACCATCGCTCCAAGCTTCTTGACGAAGGGTGGGAGATGATAGGACGGTTGATGATATTCCAGATGGCCATGTATTCTTGGTCTGTCGCGTATCGCTCGTCGACTTGTCAGTCTCATAGATCGTCTTTCGTCCCAAGGCAGAGCTGACCGTCGTTACAATACTCTGCCCATCGGTCGAGAGAGTCTCAGCGATAGACCGCGTACGTCCCAGGGCATCGGTGGTCGCTTTCAATCGACCGTCAGCGTCGTAGGTATATGATTTTAGTTGAGCTCCTGGAAGTTCGATGCTAGCCATCAGTCCAGCACTTGCTCCAGTTAGATAAGTGAATTTTGTAATCTGATTTGCGGGATTAGTGATCTGATTGATATAGCCTTGCTCATCGCCAGAAATAGTCGTAATTTGACCAAATGGACTGGTTATACTGG
>JBGSRE010000852.1:0-2428 GCA_041737755.1 Oligoflexus sp. | reverse complement strand
CTCACTCCTTGGAAGGCAGCGAAAAAACTCCTGGGTCGCCGCTGCCCGCGGATGAGCGTTTAAAAACCAAAGAACGTCTCGGCCTGCCCACCGACCAAGCCTTTTATGCGCCACAAGAATTTTACGATAACTTCCGCAAATTTTTCGGCGACAAGACCCAAGCGGTCCAGGCTTGGAAGAAGCGCTTTGAAACCAAACAAAGCGAACCAGCTTTTAAGAAGCTCTTCGCTGCTTACTATGAGACCCATGCTTACCAAAATCTGCCCCAGGTGCAATGGCCTCGCGACAAGGAACATCCCACTCGGAATGCCTTTGGTGATGTCATCTTGAAATGGGCCGAGGCTTTGCCTAACTTGATCGGCGGCAGTGCTGACCTGGAACCCTCCAATTGTCTGGAAGGCTTCGCTCACCTGGTAGGTGACTTCAATGCTGAGCAAGCGAAAAATCGCAATATCGCCTTCGGTGTTCGGGAATTTCCAATGTCGGCGATCTGCAATGGTATCGCACTGCATGGCGGGATGATCGCTTTCGATGCGACATTCCTCTCGTTTGCCGACTATTCGCGTCCAGCCTTGCGCCTCGGTGCGATCCAGAGAGTCCGCGTTATTCATGAATTCACCCACGACTCCTTCCATTTGGGTGAAGATGGTCCCACGCATCAGCCTGTCGAACATATGATGTCGCTGCGCTTGATTCCCAATTTCTACCTGATGCGTCCAGCGGATGCCTATGAAACGCAGGCTATCATGGAAGTTGCTGTTAACTTATCCAGCGCACCTTCAGCTATCTGTCTGTCTCGACAGAAATTACCTATCCTGCCTGTATCAGCGGAAACCGTCGCTCAGGCTCGTTTTGGTGCCTATGCTGTGGTTGATGTCGAACAACCTGATCTCTTGATCCTGGCGACCGGTGCCGAAGTGTCACTGGCACTGGATGCGTTGAAGCTCTTGGGCGACATAAAAGCCAAGGTGGTATCAATGCCTTGCTGGGAACTCTTCGAAGAGCAACCCAAGAGCTACCGAGATAAGGTCATCAATCCAAAATGCAGCAAACGAGTGTCCATCGAAGCAGGTTCGACTCTTGGCTGGCAGAAATATACTGGCATTGATGGACTGAACATTGGTTTGGATCATTATGGTGACAGCGCTCCGGCGGGAGACCTCGCTAAGGAATATGGCTTCACTCCTGAACAAGTCGCCGCTCGTATCAAAAATTTCCTCGATCTTAAGTAGTCTCTGGGCGAAATTTTCAATTTCGCCCAGAGACTATCCAGAGCGAAGCGAAGGATCTCGTGGAATCAGGCACTTATCGGCGGGATCCTTCGTCGTTTCACTCCTCAGGATAGTCTCTGGCGCTTTAGGCGCCAGAGACTAAGTAATCGTTTTCGCCCTACTTCCATCGTCTGGACTTAGGGCTTTTCTCCCCCACCTTTGCCTTTTCGCAAAAGCCGGCATTGATTTTTTCCAATCCAAGCGGCTCACATCTGTCTCTGAATTTCAAAAAGCTTCTGGGCGGCTGAAAACGATCCCTTGAAACTCAAGAGAATTTGGTGAAGCATAGGCCTCACCAAATTCGTTGGGCTGACTCGCAATTGCCAAAGGGAAGGAACGGCCTTCCTACGATTTTTTAGGAGTTCAATTATGCCGCTCAAAATACGCAGAGTTGCTGTACTCGGTGCTGGTGTGATGGGGGCGCAGATTGCAGCCCATCTCGCTGCAGCTGGAGTGCGCACCCACCTTCTCGATTTGGCAGCCAAGGAACCACACAAGGATCCCAAAATTGCCAAAGCGATCGGCAAAAATTTTCGTTCCACTCCAGCCCTGCTTGCCATTGAGAATCTGAAACGCCTGAAACCATCGCCTCTGGCCTCCGATTCCATCCTAGCCAATCTCATTGCGGGTAACTTCGAAGATGATATGTCGGTTTTGGCGGATGTCGACTGGGTCATCGAAGTGGTAGCCGAACGGCTCGACATTAAAAAAAGTATACTCAAGCAGATTGCTGCCCATACCCGGCCGCATATTCCGGTGACGACCAATACCTCGGGCCTGTCCCTGGAAAAAATGGCCGAAGATCTGGATGAACACTTTCATCGCCGATTTTTTGGAACCCACTTTTTTAATCCCCCGCGTTATATGAAGCTGCTGGAGATCATTCCGCATTCTCAGAGCGATCAAAAATTGGTGGCCGAACTTGCTGAATGGATCGAAAAGTATCTGGGCAAGGGTATTGTTTACGCCAAGGATACGATCAACTTCATCGCCAACCGCATCGGCGTCTTCAACATGATGTGCTCCTTCAAGCATATGGAAGATCTCGGTTTGTCCGTGGAAACGGTCGATGCCCGGGACTGAATTTCTTTCAGCAGTTCTTTGGCGATCAATTTATGGCTGGGGCTGAGTTCCAGTTTGTCCATGAAAGCCCGGCA
>JBGSRE010000819.1:0-8679 GCA_041737755.1 Oligoflexus sp. | reverse complement strand
AGGTCATGGGTTTCCATCAGTTTGGCTTGAATCGCGAATTCCAAAAGGTTCTGGGCGGTTTCCAGTTGCTGTTCTAAACCTGCTGCACCATAGGCTTTAACAAAGGAATCGGGATCATGTTCGGCCGGCAGCACGACGACTTTAAATTCAGTCTGAGGCACCTCCAAAGCGAGGCTTACAGTCCGTAAAGTTGCGGCACGACCGGCTCGATCCCCATCAAAGATGAGATAGACGCGTGGTGTGAGCGCTGCCAGTCGACGCAGGTGATGAATGGTCAGTGCTGTGCCCAGACAGGCGACCGAATAGGGCAGCCCTGCCTGCCACAGCTGCAGCACATCCATATAGCCCTCACAAACAATCGCCCGACGTTCGCGGCGGATGCTGTCCTTGGCCAGATGCAGTCCGTACAAAACCTGAGACTTATCAAACAGTGGTGTTTCGCGACTGTTTTTATATTTCGGCTGTTCATCGCCGAAACAACGTCCACCAAAGGCAATGACCCGGCCATGCATATCGAAGATGGGAATCATCAGCCTAGAATTGAAAAAATCATAGGCTTTATTATCGTATTGAGAGCTATTGGCTACCGAAGATACGATCATGTCTTTAATCGCAAAGCCCTTGCGCAAAAGATGGTTCACTAGGAATTGAGGTTCCGCTGGGCTGAGTCCAAACTGATTCTGCTCGATGAATTCCTGGGAAAATCCTCGGCCTTGCAAATACTGAAGAGCAAACTCGCCATTGCTTGCGTGCAAGCGTTCTTGGAAGAATTTGGAACTCTCGGCACAGATCTTATAAAGATTCGCTTCGGTGAGTCGTGCCTGTTTATCGTGGGTGGGGCTTTCCAATTCGGGGGCATCAATGCCGAACTTCTCCGCCAGATAGCGCAGTGCTTCCAGAAAGGAAAGACCCTGAATTTCCCGTACAAAGGTGATGGCATCGCCACGGGCCCGACAACCAAAGCAGAAGTAATGATCATCAAAGATCGTAAAACTGGGCGATTTTTCGCCATGAAATGGACACAGTCCAACCTGTCGACCACTGCGTGAAATCAGGGGAACGGTTTCCGCGATTAGGGTCGCCAAGGGCACTCTTTGTAGAATGCGCTGTTTGGCAAGTTCGACGCTCATAGGATCCCAGTGCAGGCATTTTGGATAGGGCTTAAAAACCGCTTGGACGGCGCCCATCATACCAGTGTTGGAAGGGGAAGTCAGGGACCCTTTTTCAGGAATCGACTCGAGATTTTGTCGCCATAGCGACATAGATTGCTGACATTGGCGAGCAGGGAATAGGCAGCTAGGCCAGTTTTTTCACGTTCGACGACCATGGCCATGTAAGGGGAAGACTGATCGGATTGGCAGATGTTTTTGGGATCGCCCTCTTTGTCGAATAATTTAGGCTCAATCTGCGAAATAAAACTCACGCCGGGCTTGGTCTTAAAGATGCGGTACTGGTTGCCAAGTGCGACCCGGATCTGTTCGGCGAGATCGCTCGCCGTCAGTTTGCTTTCGTTTCGATAGAAGGCTGTGCCAAAGTATGGTGTCACCTGGGTGCTGCTGCGATCGACTAGGTAATAAATCTTGATGCCTTCATAGACGGAACCTAGTTTGCGGTCGAAATTACAGAAACCCATCGGAAAATAGTTGAGTGTTTCGTCTGATTTGGGCTCGTAATGGAGTTCACCAAAATCTTTGTGAAAGGATACTAAAAGACTCTTCGGCTTATTAAGAGCAGAAGCTAAACCCACAGATTTTAAGAACTCCTCCCGACGAGCGTGACGAAGCGGAGTGTAGACAAAGGGATCATTGCCAAACAGAAGATATTCCGGCTGCTGTTCCCGAAACATGGTTTTAAAAAGGGTATCGCAAGAGAAATTGCCAAAGTTATCGCTCATAAACAATCCGTTGTTGGGATCGTCGTCCTCTTCAGCGCGAATAGGGTGACTGCGATTCATTCCCGCACCAGCAAAGAAGACCTGTTCACCGCGGAGGATGAAAGGCACAGGATTCTTCGGATTGAAGGTATATTTCATGTATTCAGTTTTACATTCCTGGAGCGCAAGTTTAAGCGAATCATGATCATCTCGATAGGCGGCAGCCATTTCCTTTTTGCAGTCAATCATGATAGATACAGCGGGGTATCGATCGCGACAGGCAGCTAGGCCATTTTGAAGTTTTATATTCTTTTTGGCGTCGCCTGGACTTCGGTATTTTTTAATGACCGAGGTGAGGCACTCCTGGTAATCTTCGCGCTCTTGGGCGGGTTTCATCGGGGCTACCAGTTTCACTTCGCTCTTTTGGGCAAAAAGACGTGAGCTTACGATCGTGTACGTCAATACAGCGTAAATGCCCGTCGCGATGATTGTTCTGTTCTTTTGCATAATCCTTTAGGTTAAAGAAATCGACTGATGGTGGGAAGTCCCTTTTTTAATCAACTGAAAGTTTGTCTCTGAGGAGTTGCTGGATATGCCTTCTTTCGACATCGTGAGCGAAGTCAATCTTCAGGAAGTGGACAACGCCGTGAATCAAACGGTGAAGGAAATATCGACTCGCTTTGACTTTCGAGGCAGCAAGTCCACGATAGAATTCGATAAACCCGAGAAAAAAATCAAAATCCTGGCCGATGATGAACTGAAATTGCGGTCCATCCATCAGCTCTTGGAACAAAAATTAGTGAAGAGATCCGTAGACTTGCGTCTTCTTGATTACGGCAAGCAAGAGGAATTGTCCGGCAATGCCTTAAGGCAAGAGGTCACGCTGAAAAACGGCATCGATAAAGAAGAGGCCAAAAAAATCATCAAATTGATCAAGGATTCCAAGATCAAAGTCCAAGCCCAGATCCAGGACGAACAGGTGCGTGTGACGGGCAAAAGTATCGATGATTTGCAGGAAACGATCAGAACTTTGCGGGCTGCAGCCGAAATCGGTCTACCCCTGCAATTCATCAATATGCGGAGCTAAATACAATGGGTTTTAAATGCGGAATCGTTGGCCTTCCCAACGTCGGCAAATCCACGATCTTCAATGCCTTGACGTCGGCAGGAGCGGCCTCGGCCAACTATCCATTTTGTACCATCGATCCCAACGTTGGTCGGGTGGATGTTCCTGATCCTCGCCTGCAGGAACTGGATCGCTTTGTGAAAGCCCAAAAAATTGTCCCCGCAAGCATGGAATTCGTCGACATTGCCGGTTTGGTGCGCGGCGCTTCCAAGGGTGAAGGACTAGGCAACCAATTCCTGGGTCACATTCGCAGCACCGATGCGATTGCCCACGTTGTTCGTTGTTTTGATGATGGGGACATCACTCATGTGGAGGGGGCCATCGATCCCCTTCGTGATATCGAAATCATCAATACGGAATTGGTGCTGGCTGATATGGCGACGGTGGAAAATGCCAACAACCGTTATCAGAAAATGCTGAAAACGGGCAAGAAAGACACCATTAAGATCGCCGAAATGCTGGCTGCCTTGGTCTTGCATTTGAACGAGCTGAAGCCGGCTCGGACCTTTCCATTACCAAGCTTTGTTGGGGACGAACCAGCCGTTCAAAAAGCTTTTGAGGAATTGCATCTCATTACTGCCAAAAGCGTGCTTTATGTGTGTAATGTTGAGGAGTCTCTGGCGGACGGCTCCCAGGATAATAAGTATACCCTCAAGGTAAAAGAATTCGCCCTTCAAGAGAAAGCCGAAGCGGTGACTATCTGCGGCAAGATCGAAGAAGAGCTGAGTCAGCTCACCCCAGAAGAAAAGCAAGAGATGATCAAGGACTTCGGTATGAGCGAAGCTGGATTAAATCGCTTGATTCGCTCGGGTTACTCCTTGCTTGGACTGCAGACTTATTTCACTGCAGGTGAAAAAGAAATTCGCGCCTGGACGATTCATAAGGGCGACAAAGCACCAGCCGCAGCCGGCGTGATCCATTCGGATTTCGAGCGGGGCTTTATCTGTGCCGAAGTTTATGTCATTTCGGACTTGGTTCAGGTGGGAGCGCGGACCAAATTGAAGGAACTGGGCTTGATTCGCCAGGAAGGCCGTGAATATCTCGTCAAAGACGGTGATGTCATGGAATTCCGATTCAACGTATGATTTGGGAATTGAGACGGGGGGATCTGCCAAGCCTCCCTTCCCTGCATGACACCGATGACCAAGGCCGGACTCTTTGCAGTCTGCTTTGGTCTTTTGATTTTCAGCAGCCCCCGCTTGTGCATTCTGCATTGGCACTGCCCATAAAAAAACACGATGCCGGTTGGGAATGCCGTCTGCCGGATCAAACAAGGGTCATACTCGCCGTGAATCCTTGGGGCGTTCTGCCTAAACTTGACTTGCTGCTCGACCAAAATGGGCCGCGAACTTGCTATTTACCCTATCGAGGCTGGCATCAGGGGCAATGGTTTGATGGTCCACTCATCGCCTGCGAAAGGGGTGAAGTCAAAGCCTATGCCCTGCCTGGGAGTTCGAGCTGTTTGGTGGATTCAGCGGCAGGTGCAAGAGCTGATCTTCAGGATTGGCTTTTGCAAAGACGAGCCCTGGGCTGGAAACAGAGTCTGGCTCTGGGTTTTCGGCAAAAATTAGCCTTTCAAAAAGAGGCTCTTTATAGCATCGAATCGCTCCAACCGACCCTGGCCCATACTGTGGCTTTGCTTGGCTTGCGACTGGCCTATCCACAAGTTACTTTGGTCTGTTTGCATCGGCCAGATTCTGATCAGCCGCAGTGGAAGCGATTGTGTCAGAACCTTAATATTGGCACCTGGTTGGCGAAGAAGCAGGTGGAACAAGCCGTGAGCCTGTCACTGGATGATCTTTGCTCAGCATGGTCAGGCCCGGTTATGCATGAGTTCCTTGCTGAGCTGCACAAGCAAATTCCAATCTTTCCTGGGCATCTTCTCCAGCATCTCAAGCAGTCATGAATCGGCATGAAATTTTTGCAGAAACTGGCGATGGGATTCGCTCATCCAAAGATTTTGAAAAAGATCCAACTCCTTTTCCACCCAATGGCTTTTACGATCGGCAAAGGGGCCTTGGAGCATTTGTTTTTGTACCATAATTCCTTTGGCGGAAAGCCGAGCGAAAGCCTGGGTGACTTGTTGAATGAGTCTTTCCAGTCCTTCATCATCGTCAGCAAGATCATTGATCAAGCCAAAGGCCAGGGCTTCGGTGGCGGATATTTTTCGACAGCGTAAGAGCAGGTCGGTGGCGCGGGCTTGCCCGACCAAGCTTATCAGTCGCTGACAAGACCCATAGCCCGTGGCAAGCCCGACTTCCAGCTGTTTGAAGTGCAGCGAACTTTCTTTGGTGGCCAGCCGGATATCTGCAGCTAAAGCCAGTTCGGCTCCGCCGCCAATCGCTGCACCCTGAATAGCGGCAAGCACCGGAATCGGCAAACTTTGGAGTATACTGGAAATGCGGGCCCATTCCGAGGCATAGGCACGCCCATCGGCGGGTTGTTCCAGTTGAGCCAATTCTTTGAGATCGCCGCCTGCGATCCATATCGGCTGGCTATTTCCCCGCCGCACAGGATGGGCTCGGATCACGAGACAACGATAAGGAGGCTCCTGCAGAGAATTATTGTCAGCAAAGGGGCGTAATTCGTTCTCCAGGTTTATGCTAAGTTGAAGCAGTTCAGCGCCGATCAAGGGACCCAAGGCATGAAAGCGATCCGGTCGATCGAGCGACCAGATCAATGCGGAATCCTGCTTTTGAATTGATATGTACATAAATCCCCTTCACCCAGCGGGCCAGCAATGTTAGAAAGAAAGATAAATCCTCTTGCGAAACATATACCTTGCAGGCAGGTCGAACAATCTTTAGCGGATAACTGATCTTGAAAAAAGTCCTAGAATATCCCACTCTCAATCGCAAGCAATTCCCCAACCTCATCGTGGTCGGAGCGACAGCGAGCGGCAAAACTACTGTCGCTTACCAATTGGCAAGGCTTATTGGTTTTGGCGTTCTGGATCTGGACCAGTGGATCGAAAGAAAACAAGGCCGTTCGATCGAAGATATCTTCGCTCAGGATGGTGAAGAAGCCTTTCGGACCATGGAAACAGAAGCGCTTGGCGCTATCGACGGTATTCTTAATCACATCATCATTCCCGGTGCCGGTGCGGTGGAGCGCGAGGAAAATCTTGAACTCATGCGTCGACTGGGACCAACCATCTGGTTGGCGACACCGATGTCAGAAGTGGTCTATCGTCTTCTGCAGCGTCCCGAGGAACTCGAAAAAAGGCCTATGCTGGTTGCGGCAAAAGAGATTCCGGATCGCCAGCAGCGTCAGGCCTATCTGGAAGAGCGTCTGGGCGAGCTGGAAAGCCGCCGTCTCAGCCAATATCAGCAAGCGGACTATGCCATGACCATAAGTTTCGCCACGGCAGGGACCTGTGCCCAGTTTATTAAGAACCTTCTTTTGTCCAGCGAAGTCCCCGAAAATGCGTGACTCTGGCCCCCTTATTGCTGCGTCTCCAAGGCAGACACTAAAAAAATTCCTCATGCAGGACTAGGCGAATAGCCGAAAGATGCGTTAGGAAATAGCCTGCTTATTATCGTCATGAGGGATGTCTGATTGCTTAGCTGTCCTTCATGGGATGTTTGGTAAAACGTAAAGACTGAACTCGGTCCAGCATGAGTCAGGTCGATTGCGGCTTACGGGCCCTCTGCACAGGGTGGATATGGAAAGGGTTCTGATCTCTATTGATCGCAAACAACTGCTCCGGCTTATCCGGTTCTTGCGGCGTTTTTCGTTTCAATGGATTTCCGCAATCCTTGCTGCAGCCTTTATATTGGCCAGCGGTTTGTCCCTCTACATGTCTTTCGTCTTCCTTCCCGTCGGTAAAATTAACCGAACCAAAGTCCGTACCAGCAGTGAAATTTTGAAGTTGGACAAGAAGAAATCTCACAAGGCCGATCACGACATCATTCTGGAGCGGAATATATTCAATAGCGAAGGTAAGACCGGCGATGCTATTGACGGTCCAGCTAAACCGGGCGGCGGCCCGAGAGCTTTGGACAAGCTGGTGAAATCCGACCTGCCACTGAAGCTGGTAGGGCTGATTTTTGCTGGCGATCCGTACAATGGTTTGGCGATGATCGAAAATACGCAGAAAAAGCGAACCAGCAGCTATATGGTAGGCGACACAATCCAGGACGATGCCAAACTTCTCGAAATCTATGATGATCGAGTCATTTTGGAAAGAAACGTGGGTCGTGAATATGTCGAATTGGAAAAATTTGTCATGCCTACAAGCAAGCGCAAGGGCCAAGCACCGAAAGGGGGCGTGGGCGGTGTAACTCTCGATCGCTTGGCTTCCAAGCCGCCGCCAGACACGTTTCTTGAAGATGGTTTCGAGCGTAAAGGGATGAACATCAAGCTGACGGAAGAATTTAAGCGCAATATTCTGGCGCCGGAGATGCTCACTAAAGTCCTGCAAGATGCGAAGGCCGAACCCAATCTGGTAGGTGGCGAACTGAAGGGCTTCCGCTTGACGCGTATTCGGGAAAATTCAGTTTACGAAAAGGCTGGATTCCAGAACAACGATATCGTCGAAGAAATTAACGGTATACCTTTGCGCGACGCGGCAGGGGCCATTCGTTTGCTTAATCAGCTGCGGAGTGAAAAAGAAATCGAAGTGCGGGTGAATCGCAATGGAACTTCGACTAACATGCAGATCCAGATTCAATAGGGACGGTTGATGCGGATTTTGGCTTGGAAAGACAAAATTTTGGGCTACTGGCGATCTTACGAAGATCTGAATCGCTTGGTGCTTTCCATTACTTTACGTAGTATTTCTGTGCTGTTTGCTGCTTACCTCTGTGCCTCGATTGTGTCCTCGGTCAGCCTTATGTTTCTTTCAGGTGCCGCCATGCAACATAGGTTCAAACCGAGGCAGGAAGTGGATCGGCCCCGGATGAGTAAAGATACGAACTATCGGGATATGCGCAAAGTGATTCTGGCCCGCAATATTTTTAACAGCGCGGGAGCCTTTCCTGAAGAAGCTGATCCAGGTGCTGAGGGCAGTGCAGCCAATACCTTCAATCCCGCTGACAAGTGCCAGAAACCAACAGTGAATGTCGAACTTTTAGGCATTATTCACACCGGCAACGTCGAGACCTCTTTGGCCACCATTCAGGAAAAGGGTTATACTATAGCTGATATCTATCGTACTGGGGATCGTATCATTGGTCAGGATCAAGCCTTAGTCTATGCCATCGAAGAAGGTAAAGTTGTGATCAACAACAATGGTGTGAAGGAATGCTTGGAAATCAATTCCTTGCTGTCGAGTTCGAAGCAGGAAACCTCGTCCGGATTGCCGACCGCCACTGCTGTTCCCAGCGCCGGTGGAGCTCAGGATTCAGGTCAGTCCGGTGATTGCGTCACGTCGACTGTAACTTTACAGAATGGTTTTGTTGAGGAGTCTCTTGGACCAGGTTTTTCTAAAATTCTGGAGCAAGGTCGCCTCGTTCCCTTTCATCGTGACAATGTGATGATGGGATTTAAATTGATTGGTGTGAAGGGTGGGTCGCTCTGGTCGCAAGTTCAACTGGGCAGTGGCGATGTGATCACTGCGGTGAACGGCATGTCTTTTGGCAAAAGCCGCGCCAAGCTACTGAATGAAAATCAGACCAAAATGACCTTTGAAGATGTCGCTGGGATCGAAGAGGCAAAAAATGAATTGGAAGAAATCGTC
>JBGSRE010000817.1:0-7563 GCA_041737755.1 Oligoflexus sp. | reverse complement strand
TACGGATACCATAGGATTAGCCATAAATTATTCCCTTCACCAGTTGGCTCTCAGCAGCGAATGTATTATTGTAATAGTGAACAAGACCTTTCAACAATTTAAATGATGAGCTGAGAATGAAGGCGTTGACTCGTCGCTTCTTTCTGGGATTTGTCCGGACCGGTCTAATTCTTGCCTATGCCGTCGCCTGTAAATCCATTAGCAGCAAGATCAGTGAGGCACCGATGGATCTCGGTCCCTATGGTGGCAACGGTCCTTATGGTGGCAACGGTCCTTATGGTGGCAACGGTCCCTATGGTGGCTACGGTCCCTATGGTGGCTACGGTCCCTATGGTGGCTACGGTCCCTATGGTGGCAACGGTCCCTATGGTGGCAACGGTCCCTATGGTGGCTACCAATCAAATGCGCATAAGGTGCAAACGAAGACCTCTCTTGCAAATTCAAGCGGGGACGTGAAGTTTTTGAGCCCCAATGCATCGGATTTCGGCATGGATCGTGTTTGGTATGAACGCCCTAAAAAGGGAGTTTGATTGTTGTCCTTCATTTACGAGATTCTCACGAGACTGGTTGATTTTCTCGGGCTGCGGTTGCTATTCGATCAGCATTTCGCTTTTACTTACAACATGTGGATTTTGAGCGAGGAAAATGCTGCTATCTCCGCTTATTGCCAAGCGAGACAGCCCAAGAAAATTTACCAGATTTCACTGGTGCTGCCATTATGGGGAATTGATGCCAGCTATGTGCGGGAGCTATTCGAAAGCATTGAGGAGCAAACCTATGAATCCTGGGAACTCTGCATTTGCGTGGATCATGACACCAATCTGCAATTAAGAAATTTGCTGGCTCAATATCAAAGAAAATGGTCGGACCGTATGGCCATCACTTGGCACAGCCAGAACCAGGGTATAAGTGCTGCAACCCGGTCAGCCATAAGCCTCGCTCAAGGCGATATCATAGCTTTTATTGACGGCGACGACATCCTTCACAAACGCGCGCTGGAATGCTTTGCTTTGCGCTATGAAGAATCACCTGAAATAGACTTTGTGTACTGCGATATGGATTTCATGAAAACTTGGGGATTGCGGCATAGGCCGGTCCGGAAACCTGCCTGGAGCCCCCATCTTCTAAAATCAGTCATGTACATAGCTCATCTCAAGACAGCTAAAAAAACCTTGGTTTTGCAGTGTATTGATGCCTTTGATTCATTTTACGACGGTAGCCAGGATTGGAATTTTTGCCTTAAGGCAACCGCTCATGCGCAAAGGATAAGTCACATTCCTCTTATTCTCTATCATTGGCGGGAAAGACCGGGCTCGATGGCTGTAGGAGCCGCGAACAAGCCGTGGGCGATAGAGTCGGGATTAGCTGTTCAGGAAAAAGAATACAGAGAATCCAATCCTAAAATTAGACTTGGTCGGTATGAGAATATGCACGGAACGGTACTTCCCACTCTTGCTTCATTGGACCAGTCTTTAGTCCTGGTAAGGGTTTCGATTGGCCGGACTATCAGTTTTTGTCAGCCCATACCCGAGCAGTATCGCTTTCAAACTATTGTTGATTTGGAGGCTCCCAATAGCGTCCTGGACGTCCTTGAAGACTGGGATAGCAAGCTCGCAGAAATAGCCGAAAGCAGCCTTCTCTTTTTCCAAGTCCTTGGCAAGCAGACGATTTATGGCGATATCGTCGGGCTAGGTGTCTTTGCAACTATGCCCGAGGTTGGCGCTGTATGGCCGATGTTTAATGGTGCCATCAAATATGGATACACAATCCATCAGCCATTTCAGGGGATGGTTTCGCTTGGCTATGAGCCTGGATTTTTTAATAGCTGTCCGTCCAATACGCTGACGGGTCCATTGCACGGGATGATGATTCAATCCAAAAAATTCCAAAAGCTTGGCGGTTTTTCCGGCGCCAAAGCCAGCATGGAATCCGATCGCTCGGAAGAGCTGGGGATGCGCCTGGGTCTGGCCTGCTTCAAACACAATTTTTATAATGTCAGCACCCCACACGCATTTTGTCAGGAACAACTTCCTTCTATCGCGGTTTCCCATGAAATCGGTTTCGACCCCTATCTGCTCATGTGAACCTAATTTCTTTCCTATCATACTTGCGTTGAGTGAACTTTCCGGCTAAAGGCATATTCCAGTTAACCATCACCATCGACGCTCATGGGGCTAATCATTCGGGCAGTAGCAAGGGAAAGAGCTTCCCATATTACCATCGACTCCTATTACCTTAAGTCTCTGATCGGGTTGCTTTTCCTAATGGACAGGTCTATTCGGCGGCCCATCGATCAAGAGATTGTTTGCAAACTCTGTTTACCACGTTAACTCTGTTTGATTGATCTCCATCGTGACTAAAATGTTGGAATCAAATTTATTTTCGAGCACAAGGCTATACAGATGGTATAAGCCGGGCTGCTTGAGTTGCTTGGATAACATCGCAGGCGAGGACTCTTCGATCTTGAGTAAGTCCCGACTTGAAAAACCTTAAGCAGATCTTAAGCAAGAGATGACTACGAGCTTCCAAATTGCTGACTCGAAAAGAAAATGTATTGATGACCAAGTATTTCGGTCGCCTTTTATGCCGAAAAATATCAAAAAAATCTTTGAGCTCGCGAGTCCGGCCAGCTTCGGAAAAGACTCTGACTCGCTTTATGACAAGGCGGTGTGTGATACCTTTGAAATCAAATGTGATCCTCTGCGGATGTATGGCCAGCGGTGGAAAGCTGCACTTACTGGTTGACGATCCGCGCTTGCAACTGCTCAAAAAATCCTTGAAACCACTTTTCTTAAGGCAAGCGAAAGCGCGGACGCCTAGTTCTGGTCAACTTCAGTGGAGGCGCATACTCAATGTCACTGGTCCATTTTTGGATTTCCATTTCAACGCTTCGAACATCACTATCGAGAACGGATTGATATCAACAGCGGACTTGGGCTGCTTCGTTATGGGAAGCCCTTCATTTCAACAAGCTTGGAAAGACTTTTGTCATACCTGATCCCGTTTACATTACTATAATACAAGTAAGCTGAATCGAGTTGACAGTCACTCACGTCTGGAGTCTCTATGGAATTGGACAGGGAACGATCAGATTCAGACCCTGTTTGTAGGCCGTAGCGCAGAATGTTAGAGCCGCTATTGCAATAGATATCTATACTTCCATAGTTTAATGAATCAGGGCTGCCCGTCCATTCGATCTTTAATTGCGATCTCTTTTCAGGCAGGGCAAGGTAGGAAAGACTCTTGATTCTGTTGTCTGAAAGTCGATTGTTCTTAACGAGACTTTTATCAATATTTCGACCATTAACGCTCGCGTATTGGATCACATCAAGGAAAGGCAAGCCCACCATGGCTTGCAGAATCAACCGAGTCGACCCTTCACTGGCATTGACGACAGCGTTTGGGTTGCTTGCATAAAGGCTTATCGTGGTGCCGGTCGCTTTGTTAATTCCCTGAATAGTTACAGAATTAACTTGTTCAAGTGGAACATCTGAGGTTTTATAGTTCAATACAACGACATCCGCTTGCGAATTGAGTGAGTTGATCTCAACCGAGGTAAACTCTGGAAACTTAGGTGGATCTTTATATTCCACCACTCCGGCTAAGCGATAAGCGACGGCTGATGAAGGACTTGACTTAAATTCAACTGCATAGAGTTCGGAAAAAACTAATGGAACTCTATTCAGCGAACTGATTCCTGAGTATGAAATAGCAATGTTAAAGTCATCTTTGGCTTGGCAATAGCCGGTTGCAACAATTTTACCTTTACGATCCACCAAATCAACGCCATAAAGACCTTCACAGGTTGTTTTTACTGAAAATTGCATACTGATCGCGCCATCGAACTCGCTTTTTCCATCAATTTGAGCTTTGATCAAGAGAGCTGGATCAGCGTAGGTGCTGAATTGATAGTTTGGTTCCTTTACGGAACAGTTATTAACGAAGGATCCTGAACAAAAATCATCAAGCCGTATACTGACCAGAAGTATATCCGGATTAGTTTTCAAGCGCCCCTGTTCGTCTAATTGAAATGGTCCAGCCAAAACAGGCTCTGCAATGCCTCTGCGTTTAGGTGCCTCAAATTCCAACGTCGCTGTGCCGACGCTGGTTTTGGAAGATGGATCGATGAGCGTTGCCGAAATGTTCCAGTGGTGATTACCAAAAATCGGGGTATCCACCTTAACAATGCTGACTTTGGAGTTGTCCCACTGCAGCTTAAAGTTATCACGTTCACTGCCACTGGTGGGAGCATTGCGGAATTGTAGGCTCTCTGATCGATCGAAATCGTAAGTGCCAGATTTGTCGTCAACCACGACTCGGAAATCATCAGAATTGAGCTGCTTGCCCAAATAAACGCGGCGCTGCAAACTCATACAAACGGGCTTGTTTTCTGCGGCATTGTTGGGTAAGCATTGGTTGCTAAAAGGCAAGGCATCAAAAACCATAGCTTCAAAGGCAGGGGTAAAAATGTCTTTTGTTTTCGAATCAGAAGTGGTTTTACAGCTTAAGATTATGAGCGGCAAGATTATCAAAAGTCGTATACGCCTCAGCATTAGGTCCCCTTCATCCAGCGATTAGAGTGGTATTTGGCCATTCTAGTAGAAGGGGACTTCGTCTGCCAAGCAAATTGCGAAGGAGATGTTTACAAAATTAAGAATGTGCTCAGGAGGTCTTTGAGTTCAGGCTTTACTTCAAACAGACCATTATTGTTTTCGTTAAAACAGCCGACTCGAGCTTTGTTAAGGTCGACTTCAGGTTGAGCTGTTGTAACCAAAAGACTTTTGTCCTGCGAAGTAGCCGATGACAATTCGATCGAACCGTCAGCTACCGCGAGATAGTTTAAGCTTTTACTGGCCGGCTTCAAGCAAACAAGATCAATGACTTGTTCGACTTTTTCGTTAGCGAAAGCTAGACTTCCAGCCGAACTTATGTTGATGTCTTGGCCACAGACGGTGAAGCTTAAAAATTTTTGATTCTTAACCGCAAGATAGTTTTTGCAAAGGCTCAGATCAGGATTTTCGGCAGCTTGGTCCTCATAGATCCTATTTTCGGAAATGAACTTCGCTGGGCGAGCTTTGAAGAAAACTGGTGACTGAAATTGATAGTCCACATTCACCGATTTAATAACGAGTTGCTTATCAGCATTGTAGTCAATATCACAGGAATATGAACTGCTATTGCATAAGCTTTGTAGCCGCCATTCGTCACCTAAGGAAAACTCGCCAATTATGTTTGACTGGATAGCAAGATAACCATTATTCTCGATGAGCTCTAACTGTCCGTAACCTTTAATGATGTCGCCGACTTCCATAGCGCCTTCTACATTTAAAAAGAAGCTATCTCGATCGAGTCCATGGACAGCGTAAAGAGCAGGAATGATGGGTTGAGCTATCCCATAGGCCATGGCCAAAAGATTGAAATCCTTCTTGAGTCCGTCAGACATAGGAATAACCGCAGTGACTTCATAGGGCTTATTTTCAGGGGTTAGGCCAGCGCCTAAGGCCTGGGTTTTCGAATCCTGAGGTGACGAGCAGCTGAAAGAAAGTGTTAAGCCGGTACCAAGAGCAAGGATGCGCAACATCGAGGGGGAAACGAACATTAACAACTCCGAGAGAAAGAAGAGCAACTCAACAGCTCTACTTTTGCAAGGGGCGTGCCTGGAAATATAGACCCTGCGAGCCATTAAAGCTCTAAAAATATTAGATAAATTTGGTAATGGAGCAGCCTTGCATGACCGAGCCTGTTAGCAAGAAGTCGCTGCTGTCAAGAACATCAACAGTGCCCGAGCCGGGGTTGCCCCTGTTATCAAAGCTCCCATTTCGATTTAAGACCAATGGCAGAGGTGGGTGTCTGAAATGGACCTTGCATTTTGGATCACTGACTTTGCGGATGAAGGTCCTGCACTTGACGACCGTCCAATAAGAATTGTCGTTTCTTTTGAATGAACTACGCGTAGTGAGTACGTTGTTGTCATCACCGTCATTGATCTTACTGTAAGGCGTTAATTATGCATAGCATGATATATGAAGGACTTGTCTTTCCTCTGGCGCTGTTTGGTGTTCAGGCGGAAGTGCTCCACGGAGCAAAGCTTCCAATTCTGAATCACGCTGAGCTCGAACGTCGTGTTCTTTAATCGGTTTCACAGATGAGATTGGGGAAACTTTGAAGAGCAGACTATCGATGCATTGAGCCCCTTTGGAAAGGTCCGGATATGGCAGTGGTGATCGAGCGAGCCTACGAAATCAAGTCGTAGAGGTAAAGTGGATTCAGATGTGAATTTCAAACGTAAGACCAAGTTTGCTCGGATGAGTTGATAAAAACTTGAAGTGCGTCATTGCGCCTGTTATTGTGAGCTTCGGTCGAGTTCATTCACGCGGAAGTGATTTGATGAAACAGAGCGATGTTCGCTGGCTTCAGCGATTGGATAGCTATCAGAAAGCATTAGCATGGCTCAAAGAGGCTGTGGATCTGAGTCAGCAAAGAGAGCTCAGTAACCTGGAACGGCAAGGACTCATCAAGGTTTTCGAATTCACTCATGAATTGGCCTGGAATCTTATGAAAGATTTCTTAGAATTCCAAGGTGCGTCGGGTATTATGGGTTCGCGAGATGCAACTCGGGAATCATTTCAGCTTGGTCTTATCCAACAAGGCGAAGTTTGGATGGATATGATTCGAAGTCGAAACCTGTCTGCTCATACATATAATGTTGCTACAAGTAAGGGTATCGAAGAACTTGTAAAGTCGATTTATGCCCCTCTTTTTTTAGCATTCTCAAACAAAATGAATGATCTTAAGCATGAGCATTTCTCCTAAAATATGTGGATTGAAACAGGAAGCGATTGCATCGATTCAGGCGGTTTTCGCGGCCTGCTCGGCGGTGAATCGAGTTATCTTATATGGATCACGGGCTAAAGCTTCGTTTAAACCGGGGTCGGATATCGATTTGACCATCATGGGTGAAAATTTGTCTCTTACCGATCTCGTGAAAATCGAGGGTATGCTGGACGACCTTCTTTTGCCTTATAAATTTGACCTGTCCTTGTATGATAGCATCGAGAACAAAGAACTCTTGAATCACATTCAAAAAGTCGGGTTGGTTCTATATGAAAGAAAGCCTGTTTAGGATCGCTGCCTATGTTCGTCAAAAATCCACCCATGCCCGCTAGGGCAACTCATGGTCAAATAGCCACTTGCAACGGTTCGCCAGAATCGGGATGAAGCAGGGTATTGCTCAGCAGATTCTCAATGAAACTTTCACCAATATGAGCCTTTTTGTTGTTGTAGAGTCTGCAGCGTGCACGAAGTAGGAACTCGACTTGGATTTCTATTCCGGTGACGTTCTGCTTTTTTGGCTCCCACTTCGCAATACTTGAGTGATCGACTCCTATCATTTTGCCAAAGGCTTCCTGGGTGAGATTCATATAAGAGCGAATGAAGCGAACCTCTGCTCCCGTGATGCGGCCTTTTTTCTCGGGGCTCAAAGCGAAAACAGCCTCCATAGCTGTTTTGGGGTTGATGTCGAGAACTTGCTCGCCCTCAAATAACCTGTATGTGGGGTTGACA
>JBGSRE010000799.1:0-3191 GCA_041737755.1 Oligoflexus sp. | reverse complement strand
AGGTTTGAGACAATCACGGAGTTCTTGGAAATCCTGCTCTTCGACATTAAAAATATCGCGATTGGGCTGGTCATAATCGAGATGCAGGATAGCTTGGTATCTCTGCAGAAAATCCCGCATGGAATGATCCATCTCTTCTATGTCCTTGAGCCCAATCTGCAGTTTATCCTCGACTCTATGAATCAAACTCACAAGCTCCTGAAGGTCAAAGCTCGCGGCGTTGCCCTTCATCGTATGTATCAAGGCATGGAGCTGGCGCGTATCGCTGCTTTGAATCGCCAGTCGAGCAGCCTCGATATCGGATTTAAAATCAAAGAGAAAAACTCTAAAGGCATTCTGATCTTCCAGGATCCGGATCAGGATTGCTGAGCGTTTAAGCCCTTCTTCAGCGGCCGCCAGATCAGTGAGATCGTTGATCGTCAAAAGCAAAGAGACCACAGCTCCAGTGGATCGATTGTGGACAATAGCCCCTTGCAGGCCGATGATCCGACCTTGACAAGGAAAACGGCTGGGTACTTCCTGAATGGCGACGTCTTCGGGTAGGTTGCCTTCGAATATCTGCTTTACGGCCAAGGTAAATTGCAGCTGCAGATGTACCGAAGCATGCAGCAGATTCTGGAACTTTTGACCAACTTGCAGCTGGCCCCCTAAAATTCTTTGGCACGACGAGGTAAATCCTGTTTGAATGTGGCCGTTTTTATCGATCAACAGGAATCCTGATTGGGCATGATCCAAAATGGTATTGATTTGTTCGGTTCGTTCCAGGATTTTCTCTTCCAAATCTAAATTGAGGTGCTTGACCTTCTGTTCAGCCTGCTCAGCTCGATCGAAGGAATGAGAGAAACGTCGAGCCAAGAGAAACGATTGCGAAAGGAGCAGGATCAACATTCCAAATTGAGCCATGGGAAAGGTGTCTATGATGCCTTTAATTTCAAGAATATCGTTGATGACAGTCACAAAAAATATAAGATTGCCGGCAAGATAGATTCGGGCCCCATCACGTCGCCGCTTGCAGGCCACGCTTAGCGAGATGATCATGATCGCCCCACCAACTACGATGAGCAACTGATGGATAGGCAAAAAAATCGGATAGATGCGAGGGGATAAAACCACAATCGCCAGGGACCAGAGGGCACTCGTGAAAATGATCGGATAGTAGAGAAAGCGCGGGGATTCTTTGGGATAGAGATCGCGCATAAAGGCTACGATAAGGCCAAGACCGCTAGCGAGGCCCAAGTATTCGAGGAAATGTAGGACTTGGATGGACAAGGAAGGCCAAAGTTTGATGAGTACCTGGCCATCACCTGCCACTATCGAACGAGAGACCACCGCTAGGCAGAAGAGTCCAAACAGAAGCGCCCCCCTGCCTCGCCCGAGCAGCATCCCAATATAGATGTGGTACAGAGCCATGAACAGGATAAAGCCGAAAGTTAAGGCATCTTTCAGCATTGCCACTTCTCGCTCCTGCCGTACACTTTCCAGCAGACCGATGTGCAGTGGACGCCAAAGGCCCCCATAGTAAAGGATATAGTTGGATGCCTGGATGGTGATTGTGGTCTCACCCGTGGCACTTTCAAGTTCAAAGTAGGTTTTCATCATATGACCTTGGGCTCCCTCTTCGGTCATCGTGAGTTTGCCAAAGTCTTGTACCAACTGATCATCAATCCAAACCCGTGAAGCTGCGCTAATCGCAGGTATAACCAGTTCAAACCTAGTATTGAGCGGTAAATTGAGTTTGACCTGAAAGGTGGCGCTGCCTTCCCGTGCTATGTCGACCCCGGGCAGCTTCGTGTCCTGCCATTGAGATTCGATAGCTATCAGGCCAGACAGTTTTCCCTTACCTGCCTTTAGCTCCTCTGGACTCAGCAATTGCTGCCAATAGAAACGCCAATTGCCTTGAATTGCTATCGACTTCTTTGCTGACCAGTCGACAGACCGCAGGTCGACCTCTGCTTTAGGACTCAAGGGATCGCTCAGAGAATCATGAGATCTCAGGAGAGTCAGCAATAGGCAAAGAACTTGGAACAAACTTCGCATCTGTCTACCCTATGCAACTTTCAATGCACTTCGTCTTATGCCTAGTTCGGTGCGTTTGAGCTGGCCTCAATGGGCAAAGATTGCTTAGGTTCAAAGGCCCACCACTTCCGCTGCCTCTTGCTTGGCAATGGGGAGTTTCAGAGTAAAGCGGGTATTGCCTTCATAGCTTTGGTAGATCAAGGATCCATTCATGGATTCGGCTAGTCTTCTCGAGAGTGCGAGCCCAAGCCCTGTGCCTTGGCCTACATCTTTGGTGGTAAAAAAGGCATCAAAGATTTTTACTTCGATCTCGGGAACTATACCCCGGCCCGAATCGGTCACATGTACTTCAACAAACCCCTCCGCTGCGTTGCAGGAAATGCGAATCCATGGATCTGGCAGCTCGGCTACTGCTTGCTGAGCATTGATGATGAGGTCTTCGAGGATTTGTTCCAATTGCCCCCGATCACCGAGCACTGCGGCCAGCAATGGAATTGAGCCCCATTCCACAGACACGCCTTGATTACGAAATCGTTCTTCAATCAAGCTTCGCACCTTTTGGACTAAACTTTCGATACTGAGCTGATCAAACACCCGAGATTGGTCTGGATGAGAGAGGACCTGAAGACTTTTGAGAATTCCGGAGATACGTTGGACTGCGATCGCAATCCGATCGAGATAGGCTTTGGCTTCTTTATCTAGACTTTGGTTTTCATCGATTTGCTTAGCCAATATCTGCGAGAATCCGGAAATTATCATCAAAGGATTGTTAATTTCATGAGCGATTCCGCCTGCCATCGCACCCAGAGAAGCCATTTTCTCCGATTGAATCAGTTTATGCTGCTGCTCGAGTATTTGCCGAGTGCGATGCTGTACCTCGACTTCCAAGTGAGAGTTGCTATCCTTTAATTTGCCAAGCAAAACTAATCTTTCGGTTTGGGCTCTTCGCATCACTGAGTAGCTTAGAATCGCGAGGGCTAAAGTACCTCCAATTCGCATACTGGCATTGGCAAACATGGACTCGGTTTGAAAGATTCCATAACGCCGAGCAATAACGACCACAATCGACAGAGCAAATATTCCCCAAGCAGCCAGGAACAACGTCACACCGTTACGAGCAAAGCGCCTCACCTGAAAACCAGCGCTGAGACTGAAGATCAAGTGCAGGATACTGC
>JBGSRE010000791.1:0-4640 GCA_041737755.1 Oligoflexus sp. | reverse complement strand
ACTTGCCATTTCTTAAGGTAAATAGGCTGAAAATGGAGTAATCTTTGGCTCCAAGCCATGCTGTGAGCCCATTCACTGCTTGCGCAACCCTTAGGAGAGCCACTCATGACTAACAGCTTTGACAACACGGTCGGCACATTTATCCGCTCCCTCAACAACCTCCAGCAGTTCCTCGGCAAGGCCCAGGCGCATGCCGAAGCGAAAAAGTTCGACGTCGAAATCTTGGTGAACGCCCGCTTAGCCCCCGACATGTATCCTTTGGTCAAGCAGGTCCAGGTTGCATGCGACTCGGCGAAAGGAACGGCGGCGCGGCTGGCGGGTAAGGATGCCCCGAAACACGAGGACAACGAGAAAACTTTCGCCGAAGTTCAGGCACGGGTAGCGAAAGTTTTGAACTACCTTGAGACATTCAAGCCTGAGGATTTCAAGGGCAGCGAAGAACTTCGTATTCCACTGCCTTGGCTGCCCGGAAAATGGATGGAGGCCAGTGACTATGTTCCACAGATGGCCCTGCCCAACTTTTATTTTCACCTGACAACGGCGTACAATATTCTTCGCCACAATGGTGTTGATCTCGGCAAAATGGACTTCATTGGCAATGTCCAGATCAAGGGCTGAACAAGGGGAACTTCCGATCGCGAAAACACAGCCAACTGCTCGCTATGCTCAGCGGCGAGCAGCAAAAGCAGGCTAACCACATCTCAAGCAAGGGAAAACTACGGACCGAAAAAGATCATATAGATCAGAAACAAGCCTATAACAATAAAACTCCCCTTAAACCACAGTGCTGAGTTTGCGTCGTTCACGATTCCATTTCTCCTGAAAGAAGCTGCAGAACGGCAAGGTTTTAAAGCTATAGGCCGAACAATTTGGTCGCTAAAAGCGAGCATGCAGCCTAACTCTTTCATCCATCACGTTAACTTTACTTGCCCAAGCCATTGTGAAAACTGCGCCATAGGCAATGCACCTGAAATCCTTTGAATCTCTTTGCCGTTATCAAAGACCACAAGAGTTGGGATACCCCGAACGCCATAGGTTTGTGATGCTTCGGGAAATTGCTCCGTGTCGATCTTGGCAAAAACAAAGGAGGTAATTTTTTGCATTGCAACTTTTTCGAAGGTGGGTGCAAATGCCAAACAGGGCCCACACCAAGGAGCCCAGAAATCCACTACAACGGGACGATCGGCAGCCTGAATCAAGGCCTTCAATGCTGAAGGATTCTGCTGCACCAGCGCACCATGGATAGGCAACTGACTTTTACATTGTCCACACAATGGCTTCTGATCGACTTTCCCCAAGGGAACACGATTGACCGCATGACACTTCAGACAAGCAACAAATGTTCGATCCATAATTTATCCTCACACATCGTCCTGCACGCACAAAGGAGGATAGGTTCGAATTAATTTTTTGCAAGCCCCCACCCGTGATTATAATAGCTTGGGCAGCATCAGGACTGAAGTTTATAGTCTTGACAAAGATACTGGTCGCGAAAAACTATGCAGGAATGTAAGACCCAGGGCCATAGATCTTCAGTCAACTGCTCTTGAATTGTGGCAGCTCACAGATTAAAGCAGCTCGAAGATAGGCGGGAAGAGGACAAAAACCCAGCCGATCTAAATCGTCGCTCTCAATTCACGATAGCTCCCCACTCGCATCAGGTTCGCAGGGATACTCGAATCACCGCTCCGATCATAAAGGATGGCCAGCGCCGGCCGACCTCTTGGAATCTGATCGCGGGCTGCTACGATCACTTCCCCGCCTTGAGCTAGAACGGTTTGGGCAAGATCGTCAAGAATGTCGTCATCTTGATGATCCAAATGGTCGGGATGAATGGACAAATCTCCGGTTTTGCCATCCAGTTTACCCCAAATCTGAATACCATCCGCAACGATGAGTTTTCGCACCCGGCCTTCGGTCGCCGCCTTGGCAATTTGAAATATATTTCGATTCGTTAGATTCATCTCTTCCGCACAGCGAAATTCGATGAAGGCCTGCTCCATGGCCTTTCGTGCATCTTTCTTCAAGAGCAATCGAATTTCCGTGCAGATCGCGTTTACATTACTTTGATCAAACGGCAGAAGCACCGCAGGTTTTGCGACATGATAGGAATGCAGTCGTCTCATCAGAGCTTCGGTCATAGCCTTTTCACCCGTTATAAACAGCCGGGGATTAGTCCTCTTGGTGTAATTCAAGAGCCAAGTCGTCAGCCAGTCGATTGAATCCCCTAGCCGCATCCGGCGTCCTTGAGCCCGGGCAAGCACGGAAGAGTTGTCCAGCTCCCGACCGTTGCTAAGAACCTTGGCAAAGTTCACCGTTTCCATGCATTGGAAATTGAATTGGCTACCCTGATAAAGCTGGGCAAGTTCCGGCTCCAGATGCAAGAGAAGAAAGTCGCGATCAACCTGCATCCATCGCAGGAGAGGCTTGATATGAAAGCTGCTAGCAACAACGCAGAGGGGCTCGACTGCAACTGGTATTTTCAACAAGCGGAACGAATCATGGGAGCGAAAAATGCCAATGTTGCCTCTCAAGCCTTTCAGCAGATTTCGTTCCATGAGAAGGTCCTGGATGGGTTTCAAAAATTTCTTCAGCGCGTCACGATTCATCACGGGTTGCAGATACTTCAGGGCCAAGGACAGAGTTTCTCGAAGCTGGGCTTTCATTCCGATACTGCCGCTATCATGGGCCAGATATGCCGTCAGATGAATCCCATCAGAGGATTCAAGCAAGGGTTGAAGGGCTAAACGCTTTTCTGAAATCATAAGAACTCCTATGGACCGAATATGGTTAAAAACAGAAGCTGTGATCATTTACTCTACGGGAGATCTCTCGGATTACTAAAATAGATAATAGATCTTAAATGCATTGCTTAAATCAATGGTAACTTTATCTATCGGTGAGCTGTGCCGTGCAGAATCTCATAGAATCGCTCAGGCCCCACAAAGTTGGCGGAATTCCTGCCAGTAATTGGAGGCAAAGGGTGTGGGTAAGACGGCCATCTGGATCTGAAATTGACCCTTTTGCTCCTTAAAGGCGTTTTGTTAGCTAGTCTCTGGCGCCTAAAGCGCCTGAGACTATCCTGAGGAGTGAAACGACGAAGGATCTCGCTAATAAGTACCTGATTCCACGAGATCCTTCGCTTCGCTCAGGATAGTCCCTGGGCGAAATTTTCAATTTCGCGCCAGCGACTAGCTAGCATTTTAACTGAGCTATGGGACAGCATTTGGCCATTTCATAAGTCCAGCCTTTCGCTATAAAGAACTCTTTACTCAAGCAGACAAAATCGAGGCCGATGCGAAGGGGACAGATTTTTGATTTATACATAATTATGCGGATCTGTTTCCATGAAACTTAATTTTGCTTCAGCACTTCAAGACGACGATAAACCCGAGGTAAAGGCGCAATCGGAGCACCGGATCATGCTTGTCGACGACGAGTTGCCGAACCTCAGCGCACTTTCAAGGCGCCTTGCCAGAGATTTTGAAGTGATCACCTGCTCCAGTGGCAAAGAGGCTCTGCAACAGATTGATTCTGAAAAACCGAACTCGGGTTTTTCAGTGATCATTACCGACCAAATTATGCCGGAAATGAGTGGGGTGGAACTTCTGACAGAACTGCAAAAAAGGCAGCATCCTGCTCCACGCATTATGCTCACTGGGTTCGCTGCCTTAGAAAACGTCGTCACAGCGGTGAATAGCGCTGCAATCTTTCGCTACCTGTCGAAACCTGTCGATATTGAAAAACTTCTCAAGGCCATTCAAGAAGCTATTTCTTCAGTAGAAATGCGTCGCGAGAACGGTCGTCTTGTGATGATGGTCAAGAGCCTGTTAGAATCGACGGCAGAACTTAAAAAGCAATTGCCGCAGGCGGAACAGCAGCTAGCCTATTCCTTCGATAGCCAATTTTCGCCAAAACGTCTAGAAGTTGTGGTGGTCTTTGCTGATATTCGCGGCTTTACAAGCGCTTCCAAAGGCGCTGATCCTGAGCATGTGATTGCATCCCTCGATCGGATTTTTCAACCTATGCACGGCATTATCTACCAGGCTGGCGGCATCGTGGACAAGCACTTGGGTGACGGATTGATGGCGATTTTTGGTCTATCAGGTGGTAATGCAACTCATGCTGCACTGATGGCAACAAAACAGATGGCTGACATGGCGGAAGTCATTTTACCGCGTCTCACACCGCCTCTTCATCAGCTTAAAATAGCGTTCGGAGTCGCTGCAGGTACGGTCATTATAGGGCTCATGGGCAGCGCTCATCGATATGAATTGGCTGTCATAGGTGAAACCGCAAATTTTGCGGCTCGCTTGCAAGAATTTTCCAAAAACTCTTTGCTATCCCCGGCCGGCTTGAATTTACTGGGACGATTCGACCGCTCTATCGCTCTTTGCTCGTCGAATCTCTTAGGCCAGTATGATGCCTTTCAACCCACCAACTTGAATGGTGAGATATTAATCCGAGATTTTCCTGAAGTAAAAAACATCGGCGTATACAACCCTGCTCGAGGAAAGCCTTGAACGCTTTCTGGAAATTCACATGTTTGATCGCCGCACTGCTGCTCTCCGTATTTAGGGGAAATAGCGCCGAAGCCACGGTATTTACCAATGAGCCTTCTCTCGACCTCGCCCAATACC
>JBGSRE010000751.1:0-24428 GCA_041737755.1 Oligoflexus sp. | reverse complement strand
GGGTCATTTCGGGCCCTAACATCGACCGACCTAGCCAGTCGCTATCGGCAGTCGGCAAAGGCTTTGAAGTCTATCTGCCGGTCCAGGGACTCATCGATGTCGACAAGGAAAAGAAACGCCTCAGCACGGAAGAGCTGCGTCTGCAGAAAATTCTTTCCGGGATCTTGGGTAAACTGGATAATGCGAGTTTTGTAGAGCGAGCACCGGAAGAGGTGCTGGTACAAACCAGAGCTCAAAAAGCCAATATGGAAGAGCAACTGAGCGCCATAAGACAAAATCTTAAGGCTCTCGCCGACTGAATAGAAAAGCCCGAAGCTTAATTCGGGCTTTTTTTACAGTCTTTGCAGGGCTTGGCTGATGCTGCCAACGGCCGAAAAAAGTTGCGCTTCTGGAATATTAAGCGCGGGAGTGAGAGAAATTCCTTGCCCCTTTTCCCCGCTGGCCAAGGCAATAATTCCGAACTTTCGCAATTCATCCATCAATCTGGCCCCGGCCCCAGCCTCGTTCAATTCCAAGCCAATCATGAGTCCCCGGCCCCTGGCCTCGACAAACAGTGGGTGACTTTGCAGCTCTTGCTGCAAGGCTTGTTGGAGTTTTTCGCCGAGCTCTAAAGCGCGTTGTGGCAGCTGCTGATCGATGATTGTTTGCAAAGTTTCGGCACCCAATCGACAGGAAAGAGGATGACCAAAGAAAGTTCCGGTATGAATAGCTTCCCCTTGGTTTTGTGGCCAGGCATCCATGACCGCCGCCCGCCCAAAGCAGGCCGAAAGCGGCAGGCCACCGCCTAAGGCTTTACCTAAACAGAGAAGATCACAGGGCACGGCATCGGCAAAAGTGATTTGACCCGTGCGCCCCAGACCCGTGAAGACTTCGTCGTAAATCAGCAGTACCTGCTCCGTCCGGCAGGTTTCCGCCAGACCGGAAAGCCAGGAAAGACTGGCTGACCGAATCCCGGCCCGGCCTTGAATAGGCTCGACAATCACAGCCGCACAGCCAAAGCCGGCCGATTTTTGGGCTTGAATGGCTTTTTTCACCTCCAGCAGATTACAGGCAAAAGGCAATTCTGTGACGCGATCTTCCGGCAACCATCCGGCAAACGGTTGTTTAAAATCTCGGCGTGAGGTCAAGGGCAGAATGCCTAAATCCAAGCCGTGATAGCTGCCTTGAAAGTTGATAAAGCCCTGCGCTCCCGTGGCGATCTGCGCGGTCTTGACGGCGATTTCCACAGCCTGGCCACCACTGAGGGCCAGCGCGCCCTTGCTCAAGTGAACGGGTAATGCAGCCGCGAGTTGTTCCAAAACTTCGACTTTGGCGATCGATGGATAGACATCGCCCATACCATGCACCACAAGAGCTTCACTGCTAAGCGAAGCGGCGAAGACCCGCTTTTGAACTTCGTTGTTATGGCCCAGCGCCATCACTCCAAAACCAGCACAAAGATCAGTATAGGCCTGTCCTTCGGCATCCCAAATAGTGGAACCCTGAGCCCGAGCAAAGACCAGGGGTGATTCCACCGTCCGATAACTGGAATCCCGGCATTCAACGGCTTGCAGACGCTGCATCCATTGCTGATTGGTGATCATGAGTTAAACTCCCTTGGCGCGGGGATTCCAGATAAACTTATGCTGCTGAAGATTGAGGCGAACCCGGTGCAGCCTTTCCTCGAGCATCCATTCCACCAAATCCGCTGGTTTGACCAAACCAAAGGCCGATGAAAATAGGATTTGAAAGTGCAGATCAAGGTCGCTGCTGCGCACGCGATCGCGCGCCCATTCAAAATCTTTGCGACTGGCGATCACGAATTTAATTTCATCCGTGCTTTTGAGGTGACTTAGGTTGTCATAAAGATTCCGATCTTCCATGCCACTGTCCGGACATTTAAGATCCATAATGATATGGGTGTCGGGGTGCAGGCTCGCTATAGCTTCGGAACCACTGGTTTCAATCATGACTTTATAACCAAGTTTGATCAGTTCCGCGATCAGGGCAGGCGTTTGCTCCTGGGCCAAGGGTTCTCCACCAGTGATCTCCACCAGGGGACAGCCGAGACGATCGAGTTCAGCAAAAACTTCTTCGAAGCTTTGCTGTTTGCCGCCATGAAAGCCATAGGCAGTGTCACACCAACGACAGCGCAAGGGGCAACCGGTTAAACGCACAAAACTGCAAGGCCATCCCGCATAAGCGGCTTCCCCTTGGACACTTTTATAGATCTCAGTTATGAGTAATGAACGTTGCATGCACGTATCCTAGAAAAGGACCTCTTGAATGAATGACGG
Source organism: Oligoflexus sp. (assembly GCA_041737755.1). GTDB lineage: Bacteria > Bdellovibrionota_B > Oligoflexia > Oligoflexales > Oligoflexaceae > Oligoflexus. Next base: position 22,152 of record JBGSRE010000751.1, on the reverse strand, counting down.
GATCCGAAAAGAAACCCCAGTTGAAGCTGCCCGCGGTCCATTCCCATGGCAAAGAGGCTGGTCAATCTTCAAGGCTATTTGGCCACAGTTGATTTATATTAGTGCGGCTGCGATCGCAATACCTCAGTACTTGGTTTACTGGCTCACGGCTCAACGGGCCGCACACGCAGTTCAGGATTGGAGCACCAACCCACCACTCGGGTTTTTTAAGCTGCTGCAAAAGGTCGAAACATTTAGTCTTTTCAGTGTCTTTCTGATCTTTTCTGCGGGCATTCTGGCTTTCTGGGGATACCTGAGCTGGGTCACCGCCGCTTTCCAGCATATTGACGGCAAAAAGGTCGAAACTTTAACCGTTTTCAAGCAAAGCTTACGCAATCTCCCGCGTAGCCTTCTGACTTTTTTCATGTTTTTCCTAGTCTTGGTCCTGTTTGGATTTCTGACCGCAGCCGGCGCAGGTTTTGGCATCATCTCACAACTCTTGCTCATTACCCTCTGTGTGATGGCGTCTGCAGCGCCGGTCCTGCTGGTCATGGATTCGCGTGGGTCCGGTCGGATTCTCAGCGCTTCTTTACGTATGGAGTACACTCGCGGCAGCGGGATGAGCCGCTGGTCTGCTTATTTCGTTCTGCTGACTTATGAAATGCTCTTGCTCGGCGGTCTATCCCTGGTCCAAGCCGGAGTGCAGGCTCTGAACCATCTGGATATGAAAATGAGTCTGCCGCGGACGATCTGGTTTGTGAGTAACCAAAATTTTCCTTTTGGTGTCGTACCGATGCTCACGGAAGCGCTGGCGATCAGTCTGAGTACTCTGCTCTTCTCACTCTTTGCCATTATGACGACCAGCTTTGTGGCGGATTTGCGCCGCATCGGACGGATTCACACGAAGATTGAAATACGGGTCTAAACACAGCCATCCATCACTGCCGTAATGACACTGACTTAAGAATGATGCAAAGCAGCCTGGATCTCTTCAGGCTTGAGCCATTCTTCGCCTACCCGGCTGAGCACATGCGGTATCTGCGAGTCCTGAGCACCGATCAGCTCTTCACCCAGATGCTGGCGTAGAACATTCGGTAAATTCTCTTGCATAGTTTGCCGCCAGCAATAGGCATCATCCTTGCCCAAAGTCTTCAGATCGACCAGAAAATCCCGATGACTGCGGCCCTTTCTGTAGTCTGGCTCCAGGCTTGGATGGCTCAGATATTTTTCAATCCATTCGATCCGCATATCGACCAGAAGAGAGGCTTGGTAGAGGAGATAATTGCGACTGCGAAAGAGCGAAGTTCCAGCACATTTCAAGGGTCCCACGACAATATCGGAGTAGCCTCTCTGATCGAAGTTCACTTCGGGCAGCTCTCGCTGAAGACAATCAATCACCGATTGATTCAGCAGCCGAAAATAACGATCGTTGGCATAGAATTCTTTCACCCAGAGGCCTAGACTCACAATCAAGCAGCCTTCATGCAGCAGTACAGTTCCGCCACCACCCAGGCGTTTGAGAATCGGAATCTCATCGCCGACGCAGGCACGAACATTGACTTCCCTTGCTACTTTATTGCCTCGACCTAAAACCACCATAGGTCGCTCTGGAACCCAAAGCTGGACAGCCATGGACTGGTCGCAGGCTTGCAAGACTTGATCATCAATCCACATCAGGGGCTCCCCATCACAATCCCGTAGGCCCAAAGCCAGGTCATCAGCATGAAAATTAGTAGACCCAGAATATCGACAAAAGTAGCTATCACTGGAGCCGAAGCAATCGCCGGATCCAAACGCAGACGACGCATCACAAAAGGCAAGGTAGAACCAAGGAGTATTCCCAAGAGCAGGGTACTGAGTACCATGACAGCAATCATCAAAGAGAAATTCAGATCTAGCTTTTCGAGATAGTAGGCATAACCGAAGCCTATAAGGCCCATCCCCAGTCCCAGTCCCAAACCAACGAGGAGTTCTCGACCCAGAAGACGCCAAATATCCCCGCTCTCCATCTCTCGAACGGCGAGACCACGCATCGTCAGCGCCGCAGTTTGGGAGCCTGCCATACCACCCGTTGAGAGAACCATAGGCATAAACATCAGCAGCAGTCCCAGACCTTGGATACTTTCAAACATGCTATGCAAAATAGCGACCGACAGCATGGAAAGAATAAAGACTGCACAGAGCCAGGAGCCTCTTGTGCGTATCAGCTGCATAATAGACGTCTGAAAATAACTATCTTCAAGGCTGGTCTGACCACCAAACGCCTGGATATCATAGGTCGCTTGTTCTTCGGCCACATCGAACACATCTTCCGCTTCCACAACGCCGATCATCATGGCTTCGCTGTTCAACACAGGGATATAGGGGCGATCGTACTTACGAAAAACATCCACAGCCTGGCGTCTATTATCGCTGACGAGTAAAGTCACAAAATTTCGATCCATAAGATCATCAACCAAAATAGTCGACGGATCGGCTAGAACCAGACTCGACAGATTCACATGACCCAAGAGCTTGCCTTGATGATCCACGATAAAAATCTGATTGAGCAAATGCTCTGGCGTATGGCTACCATTCCACCTTATGGCAGCCAGGGCATCATAAACTGTCATGCCGGAGGGAATGGAAAAGAATTCAGGACTCATCAATCGGCCCACGGCATCGGGCTTATAGGATAGCATCTGCCAGGTGATCTGCATCTCTTCTGGGTGGAGCTTGAGAATAAGATTTTCCCGGATTTCATAGGGAAGGTTTTGCAGGAGTTGCGTCCGATCCACTGGCTCCATTTGATTCAGCAAAGATGCCGAAACCAAATCGGGCAAATGATCCAAGAGTCGCGCCTGATGTTCAAAGGGCAGATAGGAAAAAACTTCCGGACGCCGATCCTTGGGAATCAGCCGAAAAAGGACTATGCATGGCACGATTTCCAGTTCGGCAAGAATCTCTGAAAGATCTGCCACCTCGATATCTTTAAAAATCTGTCTCAGCTTCTTGAAAGATCGATCCGACAGCATCTGCTTGACTGCTGATGAGCTTGGCTTTCGATTATCCACGAGGAGTCCCCTTCCCTGTCTCTGCGCCTGACTCAAACACCTGACAAAGGCTATCCAGGGCTGCGTCGACGCTCGGATAGGCCTCTTCTGCCCGACGCAAAGCGTTCAGAAATTCCCCCATCGTATCGACTTGCAAACAATCGAAAGCCTTTTGAAATCGCTTGGTATCGGGGGGCATAAAGAGCAGCCCCAAGGATAGAAGCATTATTCCACTCGCGATCTTTGGCCGCTTTCAGCTCTTTGATCGTGAGGTCCGGAAATCGTCGCTCACGAAAATCTTGAATAATGATCTGCTTTTCCAAAATCTTTTGTTCACGTGTGAAATCTTTACGGGCATAGAGCTGTTTCAAAGCTTCTCGCAAACTCAAGATCCACTGACTGAGTTGATCTTTTTCGGCACGATAGCTTTTCATTTCCTGCAGACCAACCCCTGCTCGCGTCTGCTCGAGATATTTTTCGGTCAGTTGCAGGCTGGAAAATTCTGCCAGATTCTCGTTAAAGGCCACCGATCCACGCGACCAAAAACTTCGATGCACCAGCTCATGTAGGAGTAGCTGAATCAAATCCTCATCCTTGCGTTTTATCATGGAATCATAAATGGGGTCGGCAAACCAACCGAGGCTGGAAAAGGCACCAACCGTGCCAAGACTGACGTCAAGACCATCAGCTCTGAGTTCTTTGGCTTTTTCATCGCGGGCTGACTTGTTGAAAAAGCCCAGGTAAGGGACCCTTCCAACGAGGGGAAACCACCAGCTGGTCAATTCAAGTCGATCCACGGGAGCGGCTTGAACCAGATAGCTGACTGTGCCTGGACCGGGCGGAATATAATGCTGATAGGCATCAGCAACGGCAAGGCCTTGCTGCTCTGCAAATTTCAATAGCTGCCGGCTCAGCAGCAGCTTGCGCCGTCCAGACTCATCCATTTCTGGTGTTTGCAGAGCTTCTGCAACCGGCATACGGCTATTAAAAGCATTGTTGAACCAGTAGGCCTGTTCCAAACTGTAACAAGAGCTCAGCAAGGAACTGATCAGCCCTAGCATGATCCCGATTCTAAGCATGGAGAACAAGCCCCTCCGCCATTGATCTAAAGGCCCATTCTGATCCTTTCCTGGGAAAAAGAAAAGAGGGCGTGGACCTATTTAACTCCGAAGGCACGTGATCCCCAGTTGGATGGATTCTTCTGCCAACTCAAAGCTGCCTTTAAATTCACTGGTCAAAGCCTGGCTGAGAGTTAAAGACTGACCCTGGGTTTCGGCTTTGATGTAATCCTGGAACATCTGTGCTGCCCGAGTGATTTCCTCATTCGCCTGAATCTGGATATCGATCTTATCGGTCACCTGTAATCCGCTGTCCTTACGGAAATTTTGGATGCGGTTGACGAGTTCACGCGCTAGCCCTTCCAAAATAAGCTCTTCCGTCAAGTGCGTATCGAGGAGTACCGTCACTCCCAAAGCGGTCGCGATGAGTCGATCATCCTTTGGTCCTCGATCAATCAGAAAGTCTTCAATCTGTAAATCATGACCCAGCACCGCAGTGCTCGCTTGAGATTCCAATTGAGCCAGAAGTTTTGCAACCGCCTGAGGCGTCTTATTCAACTCTTCCAAATGAGCGCGCAAGATATTGAGATCTTTACCCAAACGCTTGCCTAAAGTTTTAAGATTCGGTTTGACAGAAAGATTGACGAACTGCGTTTCATCCGTACTGAAACTCAGCTCTTTCAAATTCAATTCGTTCTTGATCAATGCTTGAGCGCTGGCCACATGATCGGCATCGATTTGGCTGCGGGCGATCACGATCATGCCAGGCAGGACTTGGCGAGTTTTGATTTGATGCTTGGCTCGCAAGGATCGTCCCAATTCTGCCACAGTCCGGACCAGATCCATCCGACGCTCGAGAGCAGGATCGATCACCGTTGCATCGGCTGCTGGCATATCACACAAGTGGACAGAGATCGGCACACCGGCGATACCTTCCGTCAAACCTCGATAGATGCGTTCCGCTGTAAAAGGTGCAAATGGAGCGAAGACCTTGGCAAAAGCCGTCATTACATAGAACAATGTTTCATAAGCTTCCCGGGTATCGGTGCTAAGGGTTTTTTCACCCGCCCAAAAACGACGTCGGCTTTGCCGGATATACCAGTTGGTCAAATCCTCAATGAATGCCAGAACGCGAGGCACCACATTATAAAGATGATAATCTTCCATTTCCTTATTCACGTCTGCAACGAGCGTGTGCAATCGAGAAATCAACCAGCGATCCACTTCACCAAAAACCTTGGGTACGGAACCTGTGACTAGTTCGGCATGAGGCTGCCAGCCATCGGCGGCGGCATAGGTAGTAAGGAAGCTAAAGGCATTCCATAGGGGTAAAATCACGGAACGGGTGGTTTCTTTCACACCGTCATTGCTAAAACGGAGGTCCTCGGCACGCAAAATAGCCGAGTTTAGCATATAAAGACGCACGCTATCGGCACCAAAGGCTGAAATCAATTCACCAGGTGGCGTATAGTTTTTCCAGCGCTTCGACATTTTTTTGCCATCGCTGGCCAGAACCAAACCATTGACAACTACATTTTTGAAAGCTGGCTTATCAAACAGAGCCGCGCTGAGTACGGCGAGGGTATAGAACCAACCGCGTGTCTGATCCTGACCCTCGGCGATAAAATCTGCGGGGAAGATGCTATCAAAACGATCTTTATTTTCAAACGGATAATGCAGCTGCGCATAGGGCATCGAACCCGATTCAAACCAGCAGTCAAACACTTCGGCTACCCGTTTCATCTCACCACTGCAATGAGGGCAATGGAAACGCAGATGATCGATCTTGTGCACGTGCAGATCGTCGATACTTTCACCCGTCAGCTCTTCCAAATCTTTCACCGCACCAAGAACAACCCGATGCTGATCATTTTTGTCACAGATCCAGATCGGTAAAGGTGTGCCCCAGAAACGATTTCGGCTGATAGCCCAATCTCGCGCATTTTTCAGCCAATTGCCCATGCGGCCCTGTTTGAGGTGCTCAGGAACCCAATTGATCGTCTGATTGTTTTCGACCAGCTTATCTTTGATCGATTCCACAGCGACAAACCAAGAAGGAATCGCCCGGTAGATCAGAGGACTGCCGGTTCTTTCACACATGGGATAACTGTGAACCAAAGTATCATGCCGAAGGAGATGATGGGACTCCTTCAAGGCTTTGATGATTTCCTTGTCCGCGTCTTTAACATAAAGCCCTTTGAATTCAGGAATAAGATCCTTGAACTTGGCTTCCTCATCCAAAGGATCAACGATTTCAATATGCGCCGCGGCGCAGACTCGAAAGTCGTCCTCACCATAGGCCGGCGACTGATGAACGATACCGGTACCTTCATCTGTTGTGACGTAAGCATCCACCAAAACCTGAAAGGCATTCTGGTGATTCTTGAAGTAGGGGAATAAGGGCTCGTAGCGGCGTCCGGCAAGCTCACTAGCCTTCAACTCAGCCAGCACCTCATAAGCCTCGCCTTCACCTTTCTTCTTTTTGAAAACGATATCCAAACGAGACTTGGCCAGATAATAGTGCTCACCATTTTCGGCCGCTTTCACTTTCACATAGTCAATTTCTGGACCAATCGCCAAAGCGAGGTTGGAAATCAAGGTCCACGGAGTCGTCGTCCAGGCCAAGAGATAGGCATCTTCATCAACCAGCTTGAATTTCACGGTGATGGCAGGATCCTGCACGTCCTGATAATTTTGATTCGCTTCAAAATTGGACAGAACAGCCGTAATCCTTGGCGAATAGGGAACGACCTTGTGACTTTGATAAACCATGCCTCGATCGTAGAGAGTTTTAAAAACCCACCAGACCGATTCCATGAAGTTCTTGTCCATCGTCCGGTACTGGTTATTCCAGTCCACCCAACGGCCCAGACGCGTGATCGTCTTCTGCCATTCGGCTGCATAATGCACGACAGAGCTACGGCAGAGTTCATTGAAGGTCGCCACCCCCATATCGAGAATATCCTGACGGCCTTTCAGATTATGGGTCTTCTCAATTTCGTATTCGACGGGCAAACCATGGGTATCCCAACCGAAGCGGCGTTCGACATAAAATCCACGCATGTTCCAATAGCGGGGAACCGTGTCTTTAATGGTATTCGCGAGCAAATGTCCATAGTGCGGCAGGCCGTTAGCAAAGGGTGGTCCATCATAAAAAGCAAATTCTTTTTGACCCTTGCGTTGGGCATTGGATTTTTCAAAAATCTGCTGTTCTGCCCAAAAGGTTAGGACGTCCTCCTCCATCTGGGGCAAGTTGACATTTGAGTTCGTTGCTTTCATCAAATACTCCCTTAAAAACCGCTGCCTGCGAACATTTGCAATGTTGTACACCTTATGGACAAGCTGAACAACAGGAACAACCCCTTGAAAGCTCTGCCATGATTGGCTCGGGCTTGACAGTTGGTGGTTTCCTCGCCCTTGAAACACCCCGTAATTTTCTCATTTATTATAATCATTTCATGGAGTTAAAAATCTCCCGCAAAACCGCTTAACTGGCACCGCCATTGCAATCTTAAAGATGGGCCTCGCTTTTGGCCCAAAGTTGTCTTCCTTGTGGTGTTCTTTGCGGCGTTGGAGCAGGTAAAATATGCGACTGGGATATAATTTTAGCATTGCTTCGGTGGGGTTATTCATCCTGCTTGGATTCTTGTTGGCAGAAAGGACCTATGCGCAAAGCGATGAGGTCTGGATCGAAAGTCGGCCATTTCTTGCTGAAAGTCAAAATCCTCAATCACCTCAGGGTTTTCTGTGGGTTAAATCACTTTACTCGACGATGACAAGGAGCTTGGCCAATCCCGAACAGCACAGGCAACTGGCTGATCTGCAGAACCGCACCGGCTCCAAGCCCCAAGCTGGTCGTTTACATTCTCTATCCATCCATCAAAACACAGCTCTTCTGGCGACCGCCGCGCCTGGCGATGTGTCCCGTTCTTTGTCGACTTTCTTGGGCCGTGAGTTCAAAACCTCAGCGATGCCAGATTCCTTGCAGAAAGGCTTCAGCTTTAATCTGGGCGGAGCGAGTTCTGGTGTCGCTGCTGCCGCTCCGTCGCCCGTGCGCTACGGACTCATCGTCACTGGCTTGGAACCCAATCCAGAGTCATTCCGTCTCGCTTCCTTGCCTGGACAATTCCATGATGAGTTTGCCCTGATTCCTTATGCGCCCAAGGCCAAGGTCCATTACAAAGTTGGCCCCTTGCCTGAAGACTCCGTCCTTCATCCATCAAGCCCAGCGACTCCACAAATCAACCCGAGCAGCTTTTTCTCGCAACTGCCAGACTGGCAATTTCGCGGCAAAATTGCCTCTCGTGGTGCTCCCACGGCTTCCCAGATCCTACCGCCACAGTCCTTAACCCTGGAACAAACCCAAGGCTTTTACGCTATGGAATTGCAAACCAGCCAGCTGCTGCACAAAGATGCTATGTTTCATCGATTTCGCCTGCCTTTAGCTGGCAACATGAACTTTCGCGAAGAGCGAAATGATAAATTCCAAAAGATTCGAAGCACCGTGGAAAACATCTACTCCCATGGCCCTCTTGCCCTTAATCTGGACTATTTCGGCAATGAGAAACGCTATCAAACAGGGCTCATCTTTCAAAAAGCACTGACTCGCATCGAACTTTACAATCATCTGCCGGAAAGCATCGCACCGACCTCGGGTCTTTGGAATCAGCAGCGCTGGGAACTTAAACTGCAAACAGCATTCTAATCCAGCATGCTACCAGCATTCTATGGTCTCGTGACGAGGTTCCCATGGACGGCGACCAAAGCGATAGCCTATACTCGAGGGATACTATCAGGTCGATAAGGAGACAGCTCTTGGCAGCCGATCCCCACAGTCTGGAATCTCAGGTCGCCAAACCTCGAGCCAAACGCTATGTTTCTCATGCTCTCGTTGAAGTTCGCCGCTTCAAGTGGCTACCTTTTTTCTGCCACAGTGCAGTGCTTTTGGATATCAGTACGGGTGGCTTCAAATTGGAATTCACTGGCGAAGTTTCCGCGACGCCAGGAGCCCAGTACTGGCTGAATATCCCCCTAGGCCCCCTGGGCTTCCCTGCGCCTTCAAGGTTTATCTGTCGCTGTGAATGTCGATGGTTTGATCCCCACCGCTTTCGCATAGGCGGCACCTTCCTGAATATGACCAGTACCGATCACATGCTCATTGAGCAGATTGTGGCGAGCCTTAAAACCCGCGGCCAGCTTTGAATAGAACACATTTGTACCTTGATCCACCCAGGCTGTAATCCTCGTCCTAGCAGGCTTTAGCCAAGATTGATCGCTACACAAAAGCAGCTGCCCAACTTGGGTGGCATGCTTGCGTGCCTTCTCTTCACTCGACAAAGCCTTCCAAAACCGCTTGGGGTCATCGCCCACAGGCGATTTTGATCTTGTTTAAAAGGCAAAAAAACTTCACATTGGGAGGCACCTTTGAACCACAGGACAATCGGGAGATATCTATGTTGAACGTGACCAAGTACCGTGCTCAGCTCCCTGATGGAAACGGCAAGCCTGTCTTCATCGATGGCGTGCGCACGCCTTTCGTCAAGTCATTTGGCGCCTTCGAAAACGCCGATGCCTTGGAACTCTATAGCCGCGTGGTGGACGGTTTGCTCCGTAAGCTGGAATTCGATCCTCAACAAATCGATGAGATCAGCGCTGGCATTGTTGTCCCACAAACTAAAAATGGTAACGTCGCCCGAGACGCCATCATCAACTTGGGCCTGCCGCCGCATATCCACGGCTATACCGTGAATAGGGCTTGTACCAGTAGTTTGCACACTATCGCAGATGCCGCTAAATCGATTACTTTCGGTCAAGCCATGACAACTCTTGCCGGTGGCGTAGAAGTCTTATCCGATGTCCCTATCGTTTATTCCAAGGAAGCGCGTCAGTTTCTCTTGGCTCTCAATAAAGCCAAAAGCCCTGCTGAAAAGCTGGCGATGCTTTCCCAGTTTTCGGCCAAAGCATGGCTGCCGAAACCACCTGCACTCGCCGAGCCTCTCACCGGTTTAACCATGGGTGAAAGTGCGGAAATTATGGCGAAGATCAATAAGATCTCGCGCGAAGAGCAGGACAAGTTCGCGCAATCTTCACACAGGAAAGCTGCCGAAGCCCAAAAAGCTGGACGCTTTGATGACGAGATCATTCCGATCTGGGCTCCCAATAGCTTCGAAGCCGTCGACAAGGATAATATTATTCGCGGCGACACCTCGCTGGAGAAACTCTCCACCTTGAAACCAGCCTTCGATAAAAACTATGGTTCATTGACGGCCGGCAATTCTTCGGCTCTGACCGATGGCGCTGCCATTGCCTTGATCACCGACGAACAAGTCGCCAAAAATCTAGGACTGAAGCCTAAATCACGGATTAAAGATTTCTTCTTTGTCGGCGTGGACCCTACTGAGCAATTGCTCATCGGACCAGCCGTGGTCATTCCTTATCTTTTGAAGCGCAATAAGCTGAGTTTGGATGACATCGACCTGTTCGAAATCCATGAAGCCTTTGCTGCCCAAGTTTTAAGCTGCCTTCGTTCCATGGAGTCGAAAGATTTCTGTGAGCGTTACTTCGGCGACAGTAAAGCTTTCGGCAGCATTCCTGACGAAAAGCTGAACGTCAATGGTGGCGCTCTCGCCATCGGTCATCCCTTCGGCGCTACAGGAGCCCGCTTGGTGACCACTCTTTCCAATGAATTGATTCGTCGCGATAAAAATCTGGGTTTGATCGCGATATGTGCCGCTGGCGGTATGTCGGGTGCCATGCTAATCGAACGTTACGCCTGAAAGGAGACCACTTATGACACAGTATTTCAAGGTCGAAAGCACGAGTGATCATATACGCATCCTGCGCATGGGTGCGCCTGACAAACCCGTGACTGTTTTAGGCGAGCCTTTGCTTCGCGAACTCAATGATTTAGTCGATGAATTAGCTGAAAATAAAGAGGTCAAAGGCCTTGTCATCATCGGTGCAAAAAAGGATTTTGCCTTAGGTGCCGATATCAATGATATCGCTAGTTTTGATACCCCCGAAGAGACCCGAGACGGCTGCCTTAAGCTGCAGGGTATTCTCAACAAATTGGAAAAATTGCCTTTCCCAACCGTCGCCGCTATCGATGGCCAATGTCTCGGTGGTGGTTTGGAACTAACCCTGGCCTGTCAGTGGCGCATTGTAACCGAAAATTCCACACTCTCGCTGCCTGAGATACAACTGGGTTTGATCCCAGGCGGTGGCGGAACACAACGCTTGCCACGCTTGATCGGTATTCAGGATGCCCTGGATATGATTCTCACAGCTAAGCGAGTCAGCGGCAAGAAAGCTGTGAAACTTGGACTGGCCGATGCCTGCGTGCACCCCTCGCAGTTGGAGCGCATCGCCTTGCAGCATGCGACTAAGAGCAAAGATAAAAAACTCGTGGCTCTCAACGCCAAAAGTTTAAGCAAAGATCTGCCTCGCTGGGCCGCTGAGCACACGCCCATCGGCCGGGCTTTCGTCGAGAAAAAAGCCCGCGAAATGGTGCAAAACAATACCAAGGGTTTTTATCCTGCTCCTTTCAAAGCCTTAGATGCTGTGTTTGATGGTTTTGAAAAGAAGCTGGAAAAAGGTCTTGAGCTGGAAGCCAAACTCTTTTCGGAATTGGCTCATACGCGTGAAAGTAAAAGTCTGGTTCACCTCTTTCATGCCACCACTGCCGCCAAGCGCAATGCCTATGCCGATGCGGGCAAAGCCAAGTTTGGCGATAGCACACCTGAACTGGTTGGGGTCGTAGGTTCGGGCTTTATGGGAGCCGGTATTGCCACCGTCCTCGCCGACAAAGGCGTAAGGATTCTGTTGTCGGATCCCAACAAGGATTCGACCAAACGCGCCTTGAACAATGCTTTCAAGTTCTTTGCTAAACAAGCTAAACGTGGCCGTATTAAAACTTACGAACTCTGGCAGAAGATGGCTCACATCTCTCCTGGCCTCAACGTGCAGGGCTTTGGAGCCACTGATGTGGTGATAGAAGCCGTGTTTGAGGACATCGGTCTGAAGCAAGAAATCCTGGCTCAAGTCGAAAGCCGTGCTCATGAAAGTCAGGTGTTTGCCTCGAATACTTCGGCACTGCCGATCGGTAAGATTGCCGCCAAAGCCAAGCATCCCGATCGGGTCCTTGGCATGCACTTCTTTTCACCAGTGGAAAAGATGCCCTTGCTGGAAATTATCGTCACCGATAAAACCGCCGATTGGGCCGTTGACCGAGCCTTCCGTCTGGGCCAGCGCATGGGCAAACAGATAATCGTCGTGAAAGACAGCCCTGGCTTCTACACCACGCGAGCTCTGGCTTTCTTTATGGCCGAAGCCGCGTTGATTTTAGAAGAGGGAGCTAAGATCGACGAAATCGATGATGCACTGACCGATTTTGGCTTTCCCGTGGGCCCCATTACGCTCATGGATGAAGTCGGTATCGACGTTGGCATCCATGTTCTGGAATCGATGGCGGAAGCCTTTGGCGATCGTATCAAGGTTCCAGCAGGTCTGGATGGGATTCAGCAATCGGGTCGATTGGGTCGCAAAAACGGTAAAGGTTTTTTCACCTACGAAGCGGGTAAAAAGGGTGCTGTCGACGAATCCATCTATGAAATGATGGGTGATGCTCGCACTTATAAATTTATTCCTGCGGAAGATATCGCGGATCGCTGCGTCTATGTCTTTATCAATGAGACGATTCGTTGCCTGGAAACGGGTATTCTCCAGTCTGCCTATGATGGCGATATTGGTGCGGTTTTCGGCTTGGGCTTTCCCCCATTCCTGGGTGGACCACTGCGCTATGTCGATCATCTTGGAGTCGCCAACGTCTATAACAAGTTGAGGAGCTTGGAAGAGCGTTACGGGGCCCGGTTTGCACCTTCGCCTCTGCTGAAGCAGCATCTCGATGCAGGCACTCGTTTTTTTCCTGAAGAAAAGTAAGCGCGAGAAGGCAGAGCTTACACTCTGCCTTCCTCAATTCCCGCCAAGCCTTGAGCCAACGGTAGTTTTTGCCAGATCCAATAAGACAAGAGACCCAGCAAAGTTCCCAGGATGAAGCCTCCCAGGATATCTGTGGGATAGTGGACGCCTAAATAGATTCTGGAACAGCCGATAATAAAGGCGCAGAATATCGCCAGTTTTCCCTGAAAACGATTCATTATTAAAAACCAAAGCGTAACGAAAACTGCTGCATTGGCGGCATGATTGGAAGGATAGCTGTAAAAGCCGGCGCAGCCATCGACGATGCGAACTAAGCCCTCGACGCGGCAGGGCCGAATTCGACCAAATAAGGGCTTAAGCAGGTTATGGGAGACAGCATCATTGATCCCAATAGTTACGCCAATCCACAGTAGCGATAAAAGGCGTGGCCACTGCTTCCCTCGAACGATAGGGTAAGCAAAGCCAAAAACGACGAGGAACCACGGCCACTCAGCAGACCACAGGGTCATGAGCCAGTCATTATAGGGGTGAGCCATGTCAGAGTTGATAGATTTCTGGATCCAAAGATCCCAGTCAAGCAGAGTTTTCACGAAGGGAGTCCTGGAGTTCTGAAAAAGTTCGGATGTGAAAGAAATTAAATTGACCAGCCAGCCAGCAACTGGTAGAACCTGACCATAACACAAAAAAAAAGCTTTGGATATGACTGGCGGAAAACGGGAAGGGGCTCCCTTTACATGAAAAGTGAAGGGGGGGGACCTGGGGGGCCAGAGTTCCGCGGCGTTGATGCCGCGAGCCTGTCCGCCGTCCGGATACCGATGACTAGCCTATTCACCAGTCGAACTGATGCAATTCACGCTCGGATTCGAGAATCTTTTTCTTGTATTCGACCTTGATTGGCTCGTCCTGACGACCAACCTCCATCAAAGGACGATCAAAACTCACGCGCGGCACCAGATATCGACCCGGCACAGCTACCTTGTCGAAGACTATCCGAGAAATCCGCTTGGGAGCATCGGCAGATCGAGTTCGAGCCGATCGATCGATTGGGGTACTTGCGCCAATGGGTAGAGGATCCCGCATCAGGCTCTGACCTGGAACCCGAGAGCCACGCTCCAAAGGTCGGATATCCGCGGGCCGCGATGGCTTCTCCGTATCGAGGAGATAGATCCGCTGACCCAAAGGGGGTAGCTGCTCAGCGCGTACGGGCAGACTCACAAAACTCAAGAAAAAAAGTAGCGATCCCGGCATCATCCGCATGTTTAGATCACTCCTAAGCAACTGAACTCATAGACAAATAAGATATCGGATCGAAACGTCTAAACTTGAGACACTCAGGGAACTTGGGAACCTTGCCGATACGGTCCAGTAAGCCGAAAATGGGTGGAAAAGATTCGATATGGGTATGGCTTTTCTTTTAGTGGAGCGGGGATACAATGCTGGCAGCCGCATTGAGCTGAAGCAATTCCCCATTTCTATCGGTCGAGATCCCACCAACGAAGTGGTTCTGCGCGATGGCGAAGCCTCACGGCATCACGTGAGGATCAAAAAGCGCGGACGCCTGTTCATTCTTGAAGATTTGGAATCGCGCAATGGCACCTATATCAACGGTGATCGCGTTATCAACTCCACTCTGGACAATGGCGATCGCATACTGATTGGCTCAACGGAATTCACCTTTGTTGCTCCTGACAGCGGCATCCATATCGCCACCGATCTCATGCGTTTTGATATGCAACTCGATGAATCCGCCGGCATCAAGGGTCCAATCGAACTCGAGCATCCCCATCGGCATCATTTCCGCCGAGCCGTTCGACTTGATCCCAGCACTCTCGCTAACAATGTCATGAGCAATACCCAAGCCATCAGTGATATTTTTAACCATCACAGTAACTTGGTCGTAATCAAAGATCTCAATGAAACGTGCAATACTCTGCTCAAAAGTGTCGGCAAAATAATCGGTAATGCTTCCCGCGCTGCAGTCTTTATCTGGTCCGATCAAACTCGCCAACTGATTCCCTATGCGATAAAAAACTTTAAAGATACTGGTGGCGGATTTTTGCTGAGTAAGAGTGCCTTTGAGGATGCGCTCTCGCGTAAGCAAGGAATCCTCCTCAATGCCGAAGCTCGGGTTACCACCGAGGGCCGCAGCCGGGCCATACTCCCCGTTTGCCATAATGAAGAAATCATTGCTTTGGTCCATATTGAAATCGACAGTCCTCATGAGAATTTCTCCATGCAGGATCTGGAAACCAGCCAAGCCCTGTTACAAAGAGCCTCACCTATCATCGAATCCATGCTGCTCCGCAAGGAACTTGATTCCTGGTTATTCGGGATCATGGATACTATGATGAGCACAATTGAAGCCAAAGACACCTATACCAGGGGCCACTCCGAGCGCGTTTCCAGCTATTGCATGGCGATTGCTGATGAATTGAAGCTCCATAAGGACATTAAACGGCTGCTGCTGATCAGTGCCCTCTGCCATGACATTGGTAAAATTGGTATTCCCGATGCGATTCTCAAGAAAGCCGGCATGCTCAGTTCAGAAGAGTATGCGGAAATGAAACTGCATCCGACCATCGGCGCTAACATCATCAGTCATCTGCCTAATGCCCAGCGGATCATTTCCGGAGTCAAGTACCATCACGAAAAATGGGATGGCACGGGCTATCCTGAAGGCCTTGCTGGGGAAGATATACCCTTTTTTGGTCGCATCGTTGCCATTTCCGATGTCTTTGATGCGATGGTGTCAGGCCGCGTCTATTCCGGTTTCATGGACCAGGACGAAGCCGTGGAACGACTCATGAGCGAAGCGGAACTCTTCGATCCAGAGATTCTTAAGGCTTTCGCCCGTGCCTGTGAAAAGGGCACTCTTTCGTTGAAGACTTCGACGCAAAACAATGAGATCGATGACGAACTTAAAGCTCAGACTGAAATTACCAAACTCAACAAAAGCTAGAATCCAAGCCCTCCAGTACCCAAAGCCCGTCGCCAGCGCTATAATAGAACCTGTATAACTACTTGAGCGTTCGACAGGAAAGGGCTATCCGATGTGGAGTCAACTGGCGGTTAGTCTGCAAAACGGCAACCTTTATCTCATTCTAATCATCGCCTTGGGTTTTATTGGAACCCTGATCGTGTTCGAACGATTGATCATGCTGCAATTCGTCTACAACGTTGATTTCAAGAAGTTTCTCAACAACCTTCGGCGTTCCGTCCAAGCCGAAGATTTGGAACGCGCCGTGAGTATTTGTAAAAACGCTTCCCATACCTCACTGCCATCAATTGGTCTTAAAGCTTTGGAAGCATTGGAACGGGATCCGCACACAGTGCGCGGTACGATCGAAGAAGAGACGATCGACTTTCTACCTAAATTGGAAGCGCGTATCAGCATTCTTCCCGCCATTTCGACTTTGATTTTGCTTATGGGTATCCTGGGAACGATTGATGGTCTTTGGGCAGCCTTTGACTCTATTGAGATTCTCGATACCTCTGAAAAGCAGGCGCGACTTGCCAACGGCATTGCCGGATCACTCAATCCCACCACCATGGGCCTGCTCATGAGCATGCTTTTTCTCACCGGTCATCAGATTTTGCGAGGTTTGGCCATACGCCTCACCGAGCGAGTCCACTACGGTGTTTCAGTCCTCATGAACCTTCTGGCCCCGCAGGAGATGGCAACCTATGTCTCGGCGCCCATGACCGAAGCCGCGCCGGTGGCTCAGGAATCCAAACGAGAATCCGCTCCAGCAGAATCCAAGACCGAGGTGGAAGATGACAGCTTCGACGATGCTTCAGTTGAAGATATCAAGGACGAAGAAGAGATTATCTAATAACTCCTGGTATCATCCCATTATGGTGCTGGCTGTGGTCGGCCTCATGTTCTATCTTTCTTCGGTCTTACGCGCCATCTCTATAGCCGGGCGCTATGGTCTTATTGAAGCAGAAATTCCCGTCGTTCAGGTCCCCATTCAAGATACCGGCTTAAAGAGATTTACGGAAAAAGCCCGAGAAAATCTGAGCGAGGACACACCTTTGATCCTGCTCACAAAAGATGCTTTCTTCTTTGGCACAGTCGGATCATTTGCCCAGGACATCAGCAATGTTCGGAACAAATTTTACATTCCGCATGCTGATGGAGCGCCTCAGTTGAACCGACTCGCCACCGAAATGGAGCGATGGATGCTTGAAAGGGCCGACGAGACCGGCAAACCTCTGCCCAAAACTGCGATTCTCTTACCCTCGGAACAAATTCCGATGCCGATCGTTATTCAGTGCCTCGCGGGACTGTCACAGTCCAAACTTTTCCAAAAAGTTGTGATCGGAGGTGGGCTCCTATGAATAGCCACCAATCCAAGCATCAAAGTTGGGTGGAAGCACTGATGGCTCTCAAAGAGCGACTCCAGGAACCGGTGCTTTGGTTTCCATTCCCGGCACTCATCGCTTTTGGATTAGTCATTATCCTGCGTGGCCACCTCTTGACCGGACTGAATCCGCGGCTTGGAGCTCGTGTGGATGTCATTCAATACAAAGCCAAGAATCTTCCAGATGGCGGTATATGGTTGGGGATCTTTCAGGATGGAAATCAAGTCCAAGTGGTAACTTCGGATCGCCGGAAATTTTCCTGGCCTATCCATTCACAGGACTTAAAAGACATTGATCCTTTGATCAAGTATTTGCAGGGGCGAGTAAAAAAAGAATCCTATTCCACCGCCATCAAACTGGAAAGCAATCTGACCCGAACAACAGCCGTGCTGGCTGTGGATCAAAAGCTCAAATACATCCACCTCAGACCTGTGATTTATGCTCTAGCGGAAGCTAGAATAGCCAAGTACGGATTTGAAACGAGGATGCTCAACAACTGAAAGGAATTTCTTTCTGAAGCGTTCCTGGTTTAAATTTCGGCGTAAGCCGAAGGATAATTATAAAATCTTTGTCGAAGTTCACCAAAACGGTGAGCTGCTGTCAAAGATATCCCGGCCTTTTACCAAACGCGGCAACATCGTCTTGACGAGTGACCCTGATGGCGAGCTTACGGCACCTTTCTATGCTTTGCCTACTGATATACGAATTCTTAAAATCACCAAGCGCGGCGTGGAAGTAGATCTGGATCCCAACTGGGAAGGCTTCACCACTTTTGAAGGTAAGATCGAAGATATCAATTCCGATCGCAAATCGGCCTACACCCATATTATGAAGAAGGGTGATTACGGTAGTATCGCTTACAATGATCTGCGGGTGCTGGTTCGAATCGGTAAAGACCGCCATATCAGACAGTTTCAGCAATCGACCAGTAAAGAATATCGGGGATCGAGCCTGGATCTATGGTTTGGCAGTCGGCAGGACATTAAGTTCCTCAGTCTGGGATTTTTAGCTGCCTCCTGGTTTATGGGTGGCTTTGTGCTTGGGCTTTATAAAAAGCACGATGATCGACCTCGAGATTTCATCGATCTCCGGAATGAATATACCCTGCCCTTTATCAACCCCAAGCATCTGCGAAATGTTCCGGAGAGTTTGCAATCGAAATATGATCGCATGGCACCCATTCGCTCCGCCATGGAGTTTGCCAAAGGATTCACCGACACCCTGCTTGGCTATCAATCGTTTCGGCCTTTGAATGACGCCAACCATCCGGTTTTTCGAGAGTCCCGCCAGCAGTATCGAAAATTGGATCAACAGCTCGAAGACGATATCGATACGATCCTCAGCAATCGAGAAAACATCGAAGGACGTATCCTCAATGACAAGCGTAATGCGCTGGTCGCAGTGCCTTTTATTATCGGCGAAAGTTTCACAGGCAGCCTCTTACGACTGGAAGACAAGTTAAAAATCTGGCACGAAAATGCCCAACTCACCCTGAGTCAGCGCCGGATAACAACTCAAGAATTCAAATCCGATGCCTTATATGATTTTACGGAATACCGGGAAAAACAGGGCAAAACTTCGGTCAAGCTGTTCAAGCCCGAGCTCGGCGATGAAGATACGATGTACAAGGAAGTCGAGCAGTTGGCCCAATTTGCCGAGGCTCATCAGAAGCGAATCGTTCAATTCCGTGAGCCGGTCGTGCCGATCACGATAGAGAATTCCAGTCCGATCGCAATCGCCGTCGATAGCAATTTCCTCAGTCTCTTGCGGCAAACTGATTTTAGTAAGTTCAACGACAAGATCGGCAATATCCAAGCCTCCATTTTTGATCCAGACAAGCCTAAAATTGTTCGAGAGCCTTTAATCGGCACTTTGGATCCGAAACTGATAGAACAGACCATCAGCCGTTACCGCTTCGAGCTGCAGCTTTGCTACGAATTGGCACTGCGACGCAACCAGCAGGCAACGGGCGCGATGGAGTGGCAATGGCACCTCGACACCCAGGGTCAAGTTTTCGATATCGACCTCGTGAGGAGCTCCATTAGCGACTCCAAAATGATCGACTGTGTACGCGGCAAGATCGCTAACTGGAAATGGCCGAAACCACAGAAGGGAAGCATTCAGATCAGCTATCCCTTCCAGTTCAGGCCTGCAAAAGGATAGCATTTTGACCGCAAGTTCTGTATAAACGGTCAGTTTTCGCGACGCCAGCGTCGCTGCTGCTGGCATTTTCCGGAAAAAATCAATGAACAATACCCTTCATGCTCAGTCTCTCCAAGATCCAAAACGAGTGTACATCTTTACGGTTGGAGGCTGTGGCGAGTTCGGCATGAACTTGACCATCTACGCATCCCAAGGAATCTGTTTGGTGGTCGATTGCGGTTTATCCTTCGCCGAACCTTTTGAAATCGGTATCGATGCCCATATACCATCTTGGGACGACCTGGAAAAGATCCTCGGCTGCCAGCCGACAGCTTACCTCATTACGCACGGGCATGAGGATCACCTCGGCGCTTTGCCTTACTTCCTCTACCGCTGGCCTGCGCCAGTGTATATAGGCCCTTGGGCCCTAGAACTGCTCAAAGATAAACTCCATCAGCTCGGCGACAACAGCAGCTATTCCTTTCACGAGACCCGTTCTGGCGAATCATGCCGAGTCGGCCATGTGAAAATCGATTGGATCCATGTCCCCCACTCCATCCCACAATGCAGCGCTTTGGCGATAGATGCAGGTGATGGCAACAGAATTTTTCATACCGGTGACTTCAAAGTTAAAGGCTTCCTATCGAACGACCCCGACCTCGCCCTGGATGCTGTCGCTAAGGGGGCTAAAGCCAATCCTTATCTGGTCATGGTTGCCGACAGTACCAATTCAGGAGCGGTTGGGACCTGTCCCAGTGAAGACACGGTCCTTCCCGAACTCAAGGCTTGCTTTGCCGAAGCTCAAGGCGTGACCTATCTCACCACCTTCTCGAGCAATCTCTGGCGTATTAAAACCGTGCTCAAAGCCGCTGGTGAAACTGGCAAGAAAGTTTTAACCTTCGGTGCTGGCATTCGTCGCAGTTTAGAAAATGCCGCTAAATTGCGACTGCTGGGCGAGGAAGCGCAGTATTTGATCGATGATGATACCGCGCGCCGTCTCGACCGCAAGAATCTGGTCGTGCTGTGTTCGGGCTGTCAGGGTGAATTTCGTTCTGGATTGAAGCGCATCATCAACGATGAAGTGAATCATTTGTATGTTGATGAAAAAGATCAGGTGATTTTTTCATCTCGGGTCATTCCAGGCAATGAAAAAGCCATTTCTAAACTGGTCAGCCTTTGTCACCAAAAAGGCGCTAAAGTGATAACCGGCAAGGATAGAGCCGGCATACATGTCAGCGGCCATGCCTATGCGGACGATCTGAAGGCTGTTTTGAATGCCGTGCAACCGCGATTTTATATGCCGGTGCATGGCACATTTACCCAAATTAAAACCAATCAGGCTCTGGCGGCCCGGGCCGATCAAGTGATCAGTTCCCGGAACGGTTTGGTGGTAGCGGCAAGCACAGCAGGTTTCGAGGAAGTCGCACAGTTCCAGCTGCAAGCACTTTTTATTGATTCCTGGTCGCGGCTGCCGATGACTTACGATAGCATGCGATCGCGGCACAAGATTGGTGATTCCGGACTGGCTCTCATCAGCGGCCTTTTAGGACCGGATCAGCATATGCAGGTTGAAATCGAATTTATCGGCCTGCCTTTCGATGACGACGAAGAAGAGCACTGCGAAATGCAAATGCTCGGCGAACTAAAGCTTCTTTATCAAAGACAACGCAGCCAGGAATTTTCAATTGTCAGCTTTAATGAACAAGCCCGGCTCATGATTAGGCGGATGCTATCCGATCGATTTGTGAAAAAGCCGGTGGTTATCAGTAAAATTTATTCGGCCGGCAGGTGATGTATGGATTGGTCTATAAAAACAAAAAACATTCTAGCTAGCACACCCATTGGGAAGCTCGAAGAAGTCTTTCTCACGGAAAATGCCGGACAAACACCTTTAGGCCACCCCTACTATCGTTTGCATACAGTGTCCTGGGTGAATATCTTTGCTTTGACGTCCGACTCCCGGGTGATTCTGGTTTGTCAGCCACGGGTTGGCATAATGCAAATGACCCTCGAAGTTCCTGGTGGCGGCATTGAAGAAGGTGAAGATCCGGCCCTTGCTGCCGCTCGAGAACTAGAAGAAGAGACGGGATACCGGGCTGGCAGTATAGAAGCAATAGGCGTTATCAACCCCAATCCGGCGATCATGAGCAATCGGCTGTATATGTTCTTGGCAAGGAATTGCTTTATTCCACCAGATCGTCAGCATTTTCCAGATACCACAGAAAGAATCGAAGTCAGCACCCTGCCTTTGGCTGAACTCGATGCTAAAATGAAAGTAGGTGGCATTCACAATGCCCTGGCCGCTCTTACTATCCTGATGGCCCGTCGTTACATTTTGCTGGACTAACATGCAAGTCTTTAGCTTGTCCATTCATGCGGAGAATTTAAATATATGAAGACCATCACTCTTGTTCCTGGGGACGGAATTGGCCTTGAAATCACCGACAGCGTGCAGCAGGTATTTGAAGCGGTTCGAGCTCCAGTGCGCTGGGAAAGGGTCGAATGCGGCCTTGCGGCTTTCGAAAAAACCGGCCAATTGATGCCACAAGAGTTTATCGATAGCTTGACTCGAAACAAGGTCGGCCTCAAGGGTCCGACCACCACACCAAGGCAACCCACAGCGATTTGCCTTTCTCCCA